>CAZEKK010000005.1:0-2477 GCA_964512905.1 uncultured Solirubrobacteraceae bacterium | reverse complement strand
CCTCCCGAGTCGGGCGCCGCCGGCCCGCCGCCCGTCGAACTGTTCGTCACCGATGCGCCCGGTCCGTGGGCGGACGAGGATCTCGGCGCGGCGCCCGGCGGCCCGCCCTGGCGCGTCGCCGAGGCCAGGCTGCTGGCGGACCGCATCGCCGCGCTGCACGCCGCGGGCCGGCCCCTCGGCGAGATCGTCGTCCTGCTGCGCGCCACCGGCCACCTGCGCACGTACGAGGCCGCGCTCGAAGAGCGCGGGATCGCCACCTACGTGATCGGCGGCCGGGGGTTCTGGGCGGCCCAGCCGGTTCGCGATCTCGTAGCGGGCCTTGCCGTCCTCGCGAATCCGCGCGACGACCGTCGCTTGTACGCGGCGCTCGCCTCGCCGCTGGGCGGCGTCTCCAGCGACGGCCTCGTGCTCGTCGCCCAGGCGGCGGACGGTCGCGAGGGTGAGGCATGGTCGATCGTGGAGCGCACGTTCGGACCGGCGAGCGCAGGCGGGGCGGCGCCGGAGGGCCCGCTCGGCGCCGTGACGCCGGTCGATGCCGAGCGTCTGCGGAGCTTCTGCGCGCGCGTGACGGCGCAGCGGCTCGCGGCGCCGCGGCTCCCGCTCGACGCGCTCGTCGACCGCGTCGCCACCGACGTGGGCTTCGACCTCGCGGTGCTCGCGATGCCCGGCGGGCGGCGCCGGCTGGCGAACGTCCGCAAGCTCATGCGCCTGGCCCGCGAGTACGAGGCTGCCGAGGGCCGCAGCCTGCGCGGGCTGATCGACCACGTCGACGACCTCGCCGGCGACACCGGCCTCGACAGCCGCGAGGGCGAGGCGCCGGTGGAGGGCGAGCACCTCGACGCGGTGCGCATCATGACCATCCACCGGGCGAAGGGGCTGGAGTTCCCGGTCGTGTGCGTCGCCGACCTCGGCCGTCAGCCGTTCACGGGCGGGCGCCAGTACCTGCGGCTCGGCCCCGGCGGGGAGGTCGGCCTGAAGGTGCCAGACCTCGACGGGGACGGCGAGACGGCGGCGGTGTTCGCGTGGGACGCGATCGGCGCCGCCGAGCAGGCGGCCGATGCCGAGGAGGAGAAGCGCCTCTTCTACGTCGCGATGACCCGCGCCCAGGAGCACCTGATCCTCAGCGGCGCCGCCGACCTCGCTGCGTGGCCGACGTGCCGCACGGCGATGTCATGGATCGCGACGGCGGTCGCACCCGGCGTCGTCGGCCACGACCCCGCCACGGACGGGCGCCCCGTGCTCGAGGTGCAGCGGGCCGGCTTCAACGGCCGGGTCGCCGCGGCGCTGAGCAGCGCGGCGACGCTCGGCGACGTCCTGCCGCGCGCCGCCATGGCTCCCGCGCCCATCACGGCCGAAGGGGGCGGGGCCGTGCCCCGGCTGCCGCCGGCACCGGTCGAGGTGGACGGCGCACCGGCGCCGCCGGTCGACCACGTCAGCTACTCGTCGCTGGAGCAGCACCATCGCTGCGGCTACCGCTTCTACCTCGAGCGCGTGCTGCGCCTGCCCGGCGAGCCGGAGCCGCGCCGCCGCGCCGACGGCGCCCTGCCGGGCCTCGTGCGCGGCAGCATCACCCACGCCGCGCTGGAGCGTCTGGACTTCCAGCATCCGCAGCCCCCGGGCGATGGCGAACTCGACGCACTTGCGGCGGTCGAAGGGGTCACGCTGACCGCGGACGACCGGACCGATCTGCGAGCGCTGGTGACCGCGTTTGCCGCGAGTCCGCTGCGGGCGCGCCTGGCGGCTTGCGGCGAGGCCCGCCGGGAGGCGGGCTTCGCCTTCCCGCTCGCCGTCGGGCCGACCGCCTCGCTGCAGGTCGTGGGCGCCCTCGACGTGCTGGCGCATGCGCCTGACGGCACCGCCCTGGTGATCGACTACAAGACCGACCGAGTCGGCGCCGACGATGACCTCGAGGCCCGCGCGGACCGCGACTATGGTGTCCAGCGCGCGGCCTACGCGCTCGCCGCGCTGCGCGGCGGGGCGTCCGCCGTGGACGTGGTGCACTGCTTCCTGGCCCGCCCGGACGTCCCGGTGACGGCGGCGTACACGCCTGCCGACATCCCCGCGCTCGAGGCCGACCTGGCTGCGCGCGCCGGTCGCATCGTCGCAGGCGACTTCGCGCCCAGCGAGACGCCGTGGCGCGGCCTGTGCGCCGGATGCCCGGGCGCCGCTGCGCTCTGCGTCCACGGCCCCGACCTCACGAGCCGAGAGGCGCCTGCGCCGGACGCGTGATCGGCCTCACCGGCCACCGATCGGGCAGCAGGGCCAGCGGCTGCGATCGAACCGCCTGACGGCACAACGCTCGCGAGCGCCCGAGCCCTCGCGCCGCCCGCGCCGCCCGCGCCGGCGCCCGAGCCCGAGCCCGAGCCGGAGCGCGCGCCTGAGCCTGAACCCGAGCCCGTGCCCGAGCCAAGCAGGCGTTCCTCGGCCCCACCGGCCGAGGTACGTCCGCGCGCTCCGGGGTCGAGCCGCCAGGACCC
>CAZEKK010000004.1:0-29162 GCA_964512905.1 uncultured Solirubrobacteraceae bacterium | reverse complement strand
ACCCACGACCTTCTGCATGGCAAGCAGACGCTCTAGCCAACTGAGCTACAGCCGCGCGCGGCGGCCAGTATAGCCCGGTCGGTCCTCGGGCCGGTCAGCCCGCGACGCGGCAGATCCCGGCGCGTCCGGCCAGCGAGCCGCCGAGCGACTCGGCCGGCTCGGGGCGGGCGAACAGGTAGCCCTGCCCGAGCCGGCAGCCGAGCCGGCGCAGCACGTCGAGCTGGCCCCGGCTCTCGATGCCCTCGGCCACGATGTCGATGCCGAGTGCGCCGGCCATCGTGAGGATCGCGCCGACGATCGCCTCGTCCCGTCCGCCAGCGCCCAGTCCCGCGACGAACTCGCGGTCGAGCTTGACCTGCTGGAGGGGGTAGCGCTGGAGGTAGGAGAGGGAGGAGTAGCCGGTTCCGAAGTCGTCGAGCGCAAGCTGCACGCCGAGGCGCTGCAGCGCCTTGAACGTGGTCTCAGGCGCGGCAGCGTCCTCCATTAGGACACTCTCGGTGATCTCCAGCACGAGCCGGCTGCCCGGGAGGCCGGTGTCGGCCAGGATGCCCTGCACAGACGCGATGAGGTCGGCGTGCATGAACTGCCGGGCCGAGAAGTTCACGCTCAGGGGCAGGCCGGCCAGCGCACCGCCAGCGGCGTCCCAGCGCACGGCCTGCTGGCAAGCCTGCCGCAGGACCTGCCAGCCCAGCGGCACGATCAGGCCCGTCTCCTCGGCCAGGCCGACGAACCGGTCGGGAGGAATGGTCCCGTCCGAGGCGTGATGCCAGCGCACGAGCGCCTCGATGCCGGCGATGCTTCCGGTCTCGAGCTCGACGATCGGCTGGTAGGCGACGGTGAGCTCCTCGCGGTCAAGCGCGCGGCGCAGCTCGTTCTCGAGATGCAGCCGGGCCCGGACGCGCTCGCGCAGGGAATCGTCGAACAGCTCGGCCCGCTCGCGTCCGAGCTCCTTGGCGCGGTACATCGCCACGTCGGCATCGCGGAGCAGGCCCTCGGCGTCGCGGCTCCCGCGGGGCGCGAGGGCAACCCCGACGCTGGCCGTCACGTGCAGGGCGTCGTCGGCGATCGGCACGGGCTGGTGCAGCGCCCCGTTCAGGCGCTCGGCGAGACCGATGGCCGCCTGCTCGTCGGCGAGGCCGGTGCAGAGCACGGCGAACTCGTCGCCGCCGAACCGCGCCAGCAGATCCCCCGGTCGCACGGTCGCGGCAAGTCGCGGCGCGACGGCAGCCAGGAGCAGGTCGCCCACGTGGTGCCCGAGCGAATCGTTGACGAACTTGAAGCGGTCGAGATCCAGGAAGGCCACGGCGGGCCGGCCGGCGTCCGGGCTCGCGGCGGCGTCGCGCAGGGCGCGGTGAAGCTCCTTCAGGAACAGCCGCCGATTCGGGAGGCCGGTGAGCGGATCGTGCAGGGACCGATGCCGCAGCGTCTCCGAGAGGTAGCGGACGAGCATCCCGGCGACCGCCAGCGTGGCCATGGTGAGGAGCCAGCGGGCGATCTCCGCGGTCCACGTCTCGCGCTGCACGACGAGCACGGCGGCGTAGGCGATCCCGACGAGCGCCGTCTGGAACACCGCCTGGGCCCGGGAGAAGAAGCAGTAGGCGTACAGCGTCGCCCACAAGTAGTAGAGAACGTAGACGCTGCCGTCCTGGTGGTTGGCGACCATCGCCCAGGTGATGACGACCGTGGCCAGGGAGATGGTGGCCTTGAGCATCCACATCGGGATGCGGTCCATGCCGACGATCAGAACGAAGCCCCAGCCCACTGCGATCAGCGACGGAATCAGGACGTTCAGGTCGTCCGCCGCTGCGGTGTGGGGCAGGGCCAGCCACACGAGCGAGAGCCCGCCGCCGCTGATGAAGAGGTAGGCGAGGGAGCGCGCGATCAGGGGGCCGTCGTCCGCGGGGTCTTCGGGGGCGCCGACGTGGCCGGCGCGGCCGAGCCGAGCGCCGATCCAGCCCCGCACCCCTGCGGCCACGGGCGCTTGGGCCGCCGGCGGAGCCCCCGATACCTCCATGCCCACGGTTATCGGTCGGTGCCACCGGAAGTCAAGCTGACCTGCGCGCCGCGCCCGGCCGGCCCCTCCGGGCAGACGGCCCCGCGCGAGGGTCCGGTCCATGGGCGTCGCCGACGAGCTGCTCTGCGCCGATCTGCCGGCGCCGGCTCGACCGCAGCGGCCCGCGGTACGCCAGCGGTCCGACGTGCGCGCTGGAGCGGGCCGGTCAAGGCGACGACCGGAATCGAACCGGTGTAAACGGCTTTGCAGGCCGCTGCGTAACCACTCCGCCACGTCGCCGGGGTGATCGGCCAAGGGTAGCGGCGCGTCAGGCCACGCCGCCCGCTCGCGCGCCGGCGACGAGGCCGGGCACCGTCACGAACTCGAACCCGCGGTCCCCGAGCGTGTCGAGGATGACCTCGGTGGCGGCCAGGGAGCGGAAGCGGTCGCCCGCCGGGGTGCGGTGGTTGCCGTCGTGGAGCAGAACGATGTCGCCGCCCTGCGCGCGCTCGCCGCGGGCGGCGATCGAGGCGGCGGTCTCCTGCGGGCGCCAGTCCCAGCCGGTGACCGACCACAGCACCGGGACGTAGCCCTCCGCGCGCACCGTGCGCAGGGTGCCGGGCCGGCGGCGCCCGTAGGGCGGGCGCATGAGCATGGCGCCGTCGACGGTGCTGAAGGCCACGCCGGCGGCCTCGACCGCCGCGCGCGTCCGTGCGAGCTCCTCGCGAATCTGGCTGGCAGTGCGCAGCGGCATCGACGGGTGCGTCCACGTGTGGTTGCCGATGGCGTGGCCCGCCGCCGCCATCTCGCGCATCAGCCCGGGCTCCCGCTGGGCGAAGCGCCCGACGCTGAAGAACGTGGCCTTCGCGTGGTGGCGCTCCAAGGCGGCCAGCAGGGCCGGCGTGACCCGGGGGTTGGGTCCGTCGTCGTAGGTCAGCGCGACGCACGGGCCGGCGCCGGGGCGCCGCGCGATCGTTGCGCCGTAGAGCTGCGAGGTCGGGGACTGGCCGTTGAACCAGGCCAGACCGGCGACGGCGGCGCCCGCGCCCGCGCCCGCGATCGCCAGCGCCCGGCGGCTCACGTGCGCCGCCCCCGGTGTTCGGCGGGCCCAGCCGGACGGGACGGGGGCACCGGACGCCGCGCGCGGCGCTTGAACTGGCGGATCTCCTTCGGCGCGGCCTCGGCAGCCGCCGCCGCGCGCTCCTCGATCGTCCGCAGTGCGACCGCATTGCCGACCTGCTCGTAGGACGCGAGCGCCGCCTCGAACTCCGGCAGGCGACCGACGAACTCGTTCAGGACGGCGTGCGTGGGCTCCGGAGCACAGAGCCCATAGCCCAGCCGGGCGACGTAGCGGGCGTTGAGCGCCTGCTCGAACTGGCCGCGCAGCGGGATCGCCAGGATCGGCTTGCCGAGGTAGACCGCCTCGCCGATCAGGGAGAAGCCGCCGCCGGCCACGACGCCGCGCGCCGTGCGCAGGGCCTTGACGAAGCCGGCGTTCGACGGCGGCCGGAACTCGAGGTTCCCGTCGGTCCGGGCGGCGTCCGGCCCGCCGCGCATGCCGTAGACGAGGCAGGGAAGGCCGGTCGCCCGCAGGGCGTGCAGCAGCGCCGGATCGCCGCTCGAGTAGACCACGAGGTGCTCGCCCCGCCGGGGCCGGGCCCGGACGATCTCCGGTCGCAGGATCGGCGGCACGAGCGTGGTCCGGCGCTTGGCCGGCGGGGCGTCGAAGAACGTCGTGACGACGTACTCGACGGCGCCCGGAACCATCGAGCGCACCACCGTGCGGGCGAGGAGGAAATCGTCGTGGTCCGCGGCGAGCAGGTCGGGCGGGTGCCGGCAGCGGTCGAGCGCGTGAATGTTGTCGACCGCGACGAGCGGGGTCCGGGTCAGGCGGGCGTAGAGGCCGGCCAGCGGCTCGAAGTCGGTGATCACGACGTCCGGACGCCAGGCCCGGACATCGTCGAGCCAGACCCGCAGCGTGTCGGGCAGGTCCCGGCGGGCGAGGCGGACGTTCTGGAGCGCCGTGTCCCAGCGGCGGATCTCGCCCTCGCCGCCCAGCGCGAAGGTCAGCCCGAAGACCTCGTCGACCTTCGGAAGGCGCGTGCGTAGGTGGCGGAAGGCGGCGCCCGACGCGACGACGGCGACATCGTGGGCCTCCTGCAGCGCGCCGATCACGACCTCGGATCGGGTCGCGTGGCCCATTCCCTCGCCGGCGACGCCGTAGAGCACGCGCATCGGCTGGACGCTAAAGGATCGGCTCGCGACGCCCCGCCCGCCGTTGCTAGGCTTCGCCCAGTCCCAGGGCGATTAGCTCAGCTGGGAGAGCGCCGCCTCGACAAGGCGGAGGTCACTGGTTCGAGCCCAGTATCGCCCACTCTGGAACGCCCCGCGATGGCGGGGCGGATTGCGTTTCTTGGGCGGCTGGTGAACCCACAACGCTGATTGCTGATGCGCCTGGGCGCTCCCGCGCTCGGCCATTCGCCGCGTACCGCCCGATCGCGCGCCGAGGGCCGAGACAGGGGGCGCCGACCCTGCCGGCCCACGACGCGGCTGGTCAGCGCACCCGGACGAGCGCCGCGCGGCCCAGCTGGCCGTTGCGGCCGCGCGCCCGCACGCGGACCGTCACCTTGTCCGGGCGCCCGATCCTGGGGATGCGCACCGAGGTGCCGCGCGCGAGGAGCGAGATCCGCCGGCCGTCGCTGACATCGGCGCGCACGATGTATCCGGTCGCGCCCGCCGCCCGCGTCCAGCGGACCACGAGGCCCCGGCGCACCCTGCGGGCAGCCGCCGCCCGGACGCGGCCGGGACGCTGCGGCCCCGGCGACACGTACGAGCCGATGCGGATCTTGCGCTTCGGCGCGCCGTCCTGCAGCACGACGGCGTGAACGATGCGCCGGCCCGCGGGCCCGTCGCCCGGGTTGAAGCGGATGCTGCCCGCGGTGCCACGCGCGGTGCCCAGCGAGCGCTCGCCGGCCCTGCCCGCCTCCACGAACTGCAGGGTGCGCCCCTGCGCGTTGGGGAACTGCCACCGCAGCGTCCGCACCCGCGAGCCCCGGCGCGGGGCGCCGATCGCGGCCTTCACGCGGGGGTCGGGCCGCGCCGTGGCCGCGTCGATCGCGCGGATGGGAACGGACCCGGGCGCCGCCTCGACGCGCCAGACGCCGGCGCGCGGGCGGCGCAGCGCTACGTAGGTGCGCGACTCCGCGGGCGCTGGCACGGCGATCGCCTCGCCGCGTGCGCCCGCTGCCGCAGCGGCGGGAACGATGCGCTCACCCGTCGGGGAGAGCAGGACCACCGCGGGCGCCCCGCCGGAGCCGGTGACGCGCACGCTCGCGGCATCGGCTCCGCGCGGCACGGTGAAGCCGCCCGCCTGCGCCGCCCGCACGCGGCTGGCGCTGCCGCCGGGCTTGTACTTGTCCAGGTCGCAATCGCCCCAGAGCGCCTCGGCGCCCTTGCCCCACTCGAGCACGAAGCCGCCCTCGACGAACGGGATCGGCGTCGGCCCGCAGATCCCCAGCGCCTTGCTCGAGAGGATCGCCTCGGCGGTGCCGATGGAGAAGCCGAACACCTTCACCGTGGCACCCACCGAGCCGCCGAACTCCTCCCGCGGCCCATCGATCCAGATCTCGGCGTCGCCGCGCACGAAGATCACCGCGAGGTCGAGCTGCAGGCGCGCCTTGACGTTGAAGTAGAGGTCTGAGCGGATCGTGGCCTCGGCCTGCAGCAGCTGCAGGTTGAAGACGGCTACGCCGCCGCGCACGGTGAGGGTGAACGGATTGCCGAAGCTCGCGGCCAGGCTCCCGTTCACCACGATGGCGAAGGTGTCGGGCGGCGCGAGCGGCAGGAATCCGAAGCGCGCTGCCGCCGAGAGCTTGAGCGGCTCTGCTTCGAACCCGGCCGTCGCCCGGTTGAGGAAGACGCCGCTAAACACCGGGACGCCCGGATAGAAGCCGAGCGTGATGCTGGCACCGAGGAAGCGCCCCTCGCTGAACGTGACCGATGCGCCCATCGTCCAGCCCGGCGGGAAGGTCAGGCGCGCCCCCCCTGTCCAGCGCTCGCCCTGCCGCGCGTACCTGATGTTCAGATCCTGGATCAGGACCGGCCCGACCGGGATGGTCCCCGCCGTGATGTCGAGGGACTCGAGGTGCAGCCCCCGGCCGTTGGAGGCGCGCAGCACCGCGTCGCCCCGCACGCCGCCGAAGACCTTCGGCAGCACCAGCGACAGCGGGATGCAGGTCGAGTCCTCCTCGAGGAAGATCTCGATCGACCCGGAGATCGGGAAGCCCTTGAGCTTCGTGGCGGGCCCCGCGTCAAAGCCGACGAGGCTGTCGCCCTTGCAGATCCCGGAGGGGTCGGTTCGCCCTTCGCCCGGGAGCTTGATGTGGAGGATGTCCTTCGCGAGCACGACCGGATCGATGCCCGGCGCCCGGGCCTGCACGGTGACCTTGCCGGTGCTGTCGAGCGTGCGATTCCGGGCGTCGATGAGGATCTTCACGCCGGGGTCGGGCACGAGCTCGAGGCCGTTGAGCAGGATCGTGCCCTCCGAGACCTTGACGCCCTTGCGCCCGGCGGCCGACAGCAGGCAGCCCTCCGGAGCCACGATGTCGACGGCGGCGAACTCGACGCGCGCGCACCGCTCGACCACCGAAGGGTCGCCGGCGCCGCCCGGGAGGCTCCCCAGCCCCGGCTTGCCGGTGGCGGTGCGCGGGCCGAAGGCGGCCGCCACGATCGGGCCTTCCGCCCCGCCGGGAGCGATCTGGCCCACCGCGAAGCCCCCGCCGTCGGCGGCGGCGCCGAGGTCGCTGGCCCACACGTCGGAGTCGCGGCGGGCGGCCAGCAGCGTTCGCGGCGGGCCCCAGGTGCGGCCGCCGTTGGCGGACGTGCGGGCAACCAGGGTCGCCACGCCGGCATCGCCGTCCAGGTAGCTGGCGTGCAAGCGGCCGGACGCGTCCTGCACGAGGTTGCGGCGCGACGCGGTCGAGCTGCGGCTCGCCCGGACCGGCGGCCCGATGCCGCTGGGGGGCGTGACTCTGCGTACGGAGTAGACGCGCGGGCCGGTCGCGTTGCTGGTCATCAAGAACGTTCCGGCCGGTCCGGAAGCCAGCAACGGCTCGAGCGTGGAAGGGATGGTGGTGCGCGACCACGTCGCCGCGTCGTGGATGTCGCCCTGGCCGGTCCAGGTGCGGACCGTGGTCGTGCCGGCGAGGTTCTGGAAAGCGGCGACTGGAACGGCGCCTGCGCCGGCGATGCTGCTGGAGGTGCCGTCCGAACCGCCGCCGCCCAGCGCGGCCCGCATCCCCGTGAAGCGTCCGGGCGCGATCTCCTGGAAGAAGGGGCCGCCCGTCTCGGTGTCGGAGATCAGCCCGATGCGCGGCGCATCGGCGGCGCCGTAGACGGCGGCCTGGCCGCTGAGCGGGCCGGTGCCGACCAGGGCGGGCGGGTTGAAGGTCGTGCCGCCGTCCTGCGACAGGAACATGAAGACCGGCGACTGCGTGCTCTTCCCGTCGGGGCCGACGGTCCGGAACGACCGCTGTGTCAGCAGCGCCACCTCGTCTCCGAGCGCGAAGACCTGCGGGCCGTCGAAGTCGGTGTTGGCCGCCGGGCTGTTGCCGGGGTCGCTCGTGTCGAGCGGCGGGACAAGGGCCTGCGTGACGTCGCAGGCGCGGGCGCCGCGCTTCAGCCGGCAGTAGCGCAGGACGTCTGAGTCCGATCCGCGTCGCTCGTTCCACACGATGTGGGCCGTCCCGCCTTCGTCCACGACGACCTGCGGGTTCTGGCCGCTCCCGATCGTGACCGGGGCGGGCGGCTGCTGGGGAAGGACCCGGGGGGCGGTGGTGACGCCGCGATAGCCGGGGGTCTGGAGCTTGGAGCGCTTGGCGGCGTGGGAATCGGCTGCGCCGGTCAGGACGACCGCGAACACGGCAGCGACGACTCGGCATCGCATGCCCCGCGATGCTTCCAGCGCGACCCGATCCTGTCAACCGGACGGTGTGGCGGTTCGCGCCCGATCGGGGTCCGGTGATCCAGCCGGCGCGGCGGCGCGGCGATGCGGATAGCGTCGCCTGATGCGTTCACGGGCAATCGCCACGCTGCTCGCCGCTGCTGGTGCCCTCCTCGCCGTGGCGCCGGGCGCCAGCGCCGATGAGGCCGCCGACCGCGCGCGGGCCCGGGCGCTGGGCGTGGAGGCCTACCAGTACGGGATCCCCTTGCTCGAGTTCCAGCGCATCCGGCGCCAGGCCACGAGCGTCACGGTCCCCGACGGTCGCGGCAACGCTCCGGTCAACCAGCTGGCCCCGGCGTCGCTCGTGCGGCCGCAGGACCGCATCATCCCGGCGCCGAGCACCGACACCCTCTACACGGCGATCCAGCTCGACCTCGGTCGCGAGCCGCAGGTCCTGCATATCCCGCCGCAGGGCGGTCGCTACTTCACGTTCGAGTTCATCGATCCGTATACGAACGTCTTCGCCTACGTCGGGTCACGGGCGACCGGCCCGCGCGGCGGCGACTTCGCCGTCACCGGGCCGGGCTGGCGCGGGCGCCTGCCCGCGGGCGTCCGGCGCATCCGCTCGCCCCACCGCCAGGCCTGGGTCGGCGGGCGCACGCTCCTGCTCGGGCCCGGTGATCTCGCTGCGGCCAGGCGCGTCCAGCGCGGCTACCGCCTCGTGCCGCTCAGCCGCTACGGCACCGCCTGGCGCCCTGAGCGGCCGACCCGCGTCGTGCGGACGCCGCGCGTGGCGACGACGCCCGAAGGCCTCGCGTTCTTCGATGCGCTCGGGCGCGCGCTGAAGGACAGCCCGCCGCCGGCGCGCGACGCGCCGCTGCTGCGCCGGCTGGCTGCCGTGGGCATCGGCCCCGGGCGGGAGCCGTCGAAGCAGAACCTCGCGCCCGCCGTGCTGGCGGGCCTGCGGGAGGCCGTTCCCGCTGCCAAGGCGCAGATCCGCCAGGACCTGCTCGGCTACATCGCCCGCGCGCCCGGCGAGACGAACGGCTGGGTGGTTCCGAAGGCCAACACCGGCGCCTTCGGCACCGACTACCAGAGCCGCGCGCTGCTGGCGGTCTACGGCATCGGCGCGAACCGGCCGGTCGAGTCGATCTATCCGACGGCGTTCACCGACCGGACGGGGGCGATCCTGAGCGGCGCGAACCGCTACGTGCTGCGCTTCGCGCCGGGCCAGCTTCCGCCGGCGCGGTACTTCTGGTCGGTGACCATGTACGACGAGAACCTCTTCGTCGTCCCGAACCCGCTGACGCGGTTTGCCATCGGCGACCGCACGCCGGGGCTGCGCCGCGGACGCGACGGGTCGCTGGAGATCAGCCTCCAGCGCGACCGTCCCGCTGGTGATGCCGCGAACTGGCTGCCCGCCCCCGCCGGCCGGTTCGTCCTCATCATGCGCCTCTACGGGCCGGCCCCTCGGGTGCTGCGCGGCCGGTGGCCGCTGCCGTTCGTCACGCGCGTCGGCTGAGCCGCGCCGTAGGATCCGCCGGACGTGCACGAGAAGGAGATCGAGATCCGCTGGCGCGACGTGGACGCGTTTCGCCACGTCAACAACGCGGTCTTCCTCACCTACCTGGAGGAGGTCCGCGACGAGTGGACCGAGCGCGCCGCCGCGGCGGCGGGCAGCGATCCGTGGGCGTTCGTGCTGGCGCGGGTCGCGATCGACTTCCGCTCGGAGCTGACGCAGGGCGACGACGTGGTGCTCGCCCGCTGCCGCCTGGAGCGCGTCGGCGCCGGCAGCATCACGACGCGCGAGGAGATCGTCACGCGGGACGGGCGGCTGGCCGCCGAGGCCGAGGCGGTGCTCGTCGCCTTCGACCAGCAGTCGCGGCGGTCGCGGAAGCTGACCGCCGCCGAGCGGGACGCGTTCGCGGCAGCCTAACCGGCGCGCCGCGGCTACCCTCCCGGCCGTGGACCCCGACGCCGTCGAGATCCGGGTGCTCGGCTGCCTCGTCGAGAAGCAGCGCACGACGCCCGACGCCTACCCGCTCTCGCTCAACGCGCTGCTGACCGCGTGCAACCAGGCGACGAGCCGCCATCCGGTCACCGCGTACGGGATGGACGAGGTGCGCGCGGCGCTGCAGCGGCTCGGTCGGCGCGGGTTCACCCGCCTGGCCAGCGGCCCGGGGAGCCGGGCGGTCAAGTACCGCCACCTCCTCGACGAGGCGCTCAGGCTGCCGGACGGCGAGCTGGCCCTGCTGTGCGTGCTGATGCTCCGCGGGGCCCAGACGCCCGGCGAGCTGCGGGCGCGCACCGAGCGCCTGCACGCGTTCGCGGATGCCGAGGCGGTGCAGGCTGCGCTGGACGGCCTCGCGGCGCGCGGGCTGGCCGAGCAGCAGCCGCGCCAGCCGGGCCAGAAGGAGGCGCGCTGGTTCCAGCGGCTCGGCGGCGCCGACGGGGATGCGGAGGGCGGCGGGGCGGTCGTGGCCGGTGCGGCGGCGGCCGTGACGGCGCCGAACGCGTCGGGCGGCGCGGAGGCGGTCGTGGCGGCCCCGAACGCGTCGCCCCCCGCGTCGGGCGGCGGACCCGGCGGCGGGCTCGCGGGTGGCGAGCCGCCGGCGCCTGCGGATCCAGCCGCGGACGCTCCGGTGCAGGGCCCGCCGGTCCACGCCGGGGGGCGGGCGGACGACCTGGCCGCCCGGGTCGAGGCGCTGGAGCGCGAGGTCGCCGTGCTGCGGTCCGGGCTGGCGCAGCTGCGCGACGATCTGGGCGCCTGAGCCGCCCGGGCGGGCGCTGACGGCTACGATCGCGGCCATGCCCGCTCCCGCCCTCTCCGCCGCCGACCGCGCCCGCGCTGGCGCCGCGAAGGCGCTCTTCGCCCTGCCGCCCGCCGCCCAGCGGCGCATCGCCGGGGGCCGGCCGGTGGTTCGGGACGGCCTGACCCTCGATCCCGAGGTCCAGCTCGCCCTCTTCCTGCTCGAGCAGGAGGGCGCGCCGCCGCTCGAGCAGCTCACGCCGGCGGAGGGGCGCGCCCAGATCAGCCACGACGCCGCGCTCTTCGCGGGCACGAAGATCCCGGTGGCGGAGGTCGGCGAGCTCACGGTGGCCGGCGCCGCCGGGCCGCTGCGCGCGCGCCGCTACGTGCCGGAGGGCCACGCCGCCCCGGGCCCGCTGCTCGTCTACTTCCACGGCGGCGGCTGGGTGGTCGGCGACCTCGACACGCACGACCAGACCTGCCGGCTGCTGGCCCGCCACGCGGGCGCCGTCGTCGTGGCGGTGGACTACCGGCTGGCTCCCGAGCACCCCTTCCCGGCGGCCGTCGATGATGCGCTCGCGGCCTTCCGCGACGTCGCTGCCCGCAGCGCGGAGCTCGGCGCCGACCCGGCGCGCATCGCCGTCGGCGGCGACAGCGCGGGCGGCCACCTCTCTGCGGTTACGAGTCTGCAGGCGGCCCGCGACGGCGGACCGGCGCCGGCGTTCCAGCTGTTGATCTACCCCGCGGTCGACGCCGCCGAGGAGCACCGCTCCTACGATCTGTTCGCCGACGGCTTCTTCCTCACGCGGTCCGACATGCGCTGGTACCACCGCCACTTCCTGCCCGCCGGCGTCGACCGCCGCGACCCGCGCGTCTCGCCGCTGCACGCGGCCGACCTGGCCGGCGTCGCGCCGGCCTACGTCGTCACCGCCGGGTTCGATCCGCTGCGCGACGAGGGGGAGGCGTACGCCGCCCGGCTGCGGACGGCCGGCGTGCGGGTCGCCCTGCGCCGCCAGTCCGGCCTCATCCACGGCTTCGTGAACATGGTTGGGATGGGCCGGGCCGGCCGGGCCGCCACGCTGGAGGTCGCCGGCGCCCTTCAGGTCGGCCTGTCGGGCTGACCGCTCAGCCGGCCGACGGCGCGCGTTCGACCGGCAGCGACGCCCGCCGTGCCCAGGCCGCCACGAACGCCTCGACGACCTGGGGGTCGAATTGCGTCCCGGCGCAGCGGCGCAGCTCTGCCAGCGCCTGGCTGGGCTCGATGCCGTGCTTGTAGCTTCGCGCCGTGAGCATCGCGTCGAACGCGTCGCAGACCGCGATGACCCTCGCCTCGAGTGGGATCGCCTCACCGGCCAGCCCGTCTGGATACCCGGCGCCGTCGAAGCGCTCGTGGCTCGAGCGCACGATGCGGCCGATCGGGGCCAGCGCTGGCACCGCGCTGAGGATGCGTTCGCCGATGATGGTGTGCCGCCGCACGAAGGCCCACTCGTCCGCGTCGAGCGGCCCGGGCTTGTTGAGGATCGCCTCAGGGACGCCGACCTTGCCGACGTCGTGCAGCTCCGCCGCTCGTGCAACGCGCTCGACGGCGGCGGGCTCGAGCCCAAGCGCCTGCGCCGTCGCGGCGGCGAGCTCGCCCACGCCCTCGAGGTGGGTGCCGAGCTCGGGGCTGCGCGCTCCAAGCACGCTGAGGAGGATGTCGCGGCCCTCCCGGCCGCCGCCCTGGCGGCTGCGCTTGCGCTCGTACATGCGAACATCGGCAAGGCGGAGCGCCTCGGCACCGTCCTGCGCCTCGTCGGGAACCCGGACATGGCCGTAGGAGCAGCCCACGGTGAAGGCCTCGCCGGACTCCGTCAGGGCCGCGGCGGCGCGGGCCACGGTGATCTCATCGGGCTGGCGGCCGGCCGGCAGCAGGACGCAGAACTCATCGCCCCCCAGCCGGTAGGCGCTGCCCCCCGGCGGGCAGGTCCGGGCCAGCCGGTCGCCGAGGCGGCGCAGCAGCGCATCTCCCGACGGGTGACCGAAGGTGTCGTTGTAGTGCTTGAACCCGTCGAGGTCGAAGAGCGCCAGCACGGCCGGCCCGCCGCCGTCGGCCAGCAGGTCGTCGAGGCTGGTCAGGAAGGCCCGGCGGTTGCCGAGGCCGGTGAGTTCGTCGGTGACGGCTTCACGGCGGCTGTCGATGAGCATGGTGCGGTTGGCCCCGAGCGTCACCCGGAGGCGCACGAGCGCCGCCGCGATCGCGGCGCAGCCCAGCCCGGTGGCGACCGGGCTGATCGGGGCCACGGCGCCGGCCGCGAGGAGCAGGAGCGCCGCGGTGGCGGCGATCAGCGGCGACGCCACGCGCGGACCGTCGGCGACGACTGCCCGCGGGGCCGACCGGGCCCACGCGCCAGCCGCGATCACGAGCATCGCCACGGGCCAAGTGATGGTCGAGATGTTGCTGACGAAGCCGGAGTCCCCGCGGACGATGTAGAGGAGGTCGCCGACCGCGAACAGGAGGAGGCCGGCGCCGACGAGCGCGGTGGCGCGGCCGACGCGCCCGCCGGCCAGCACGGCGGTGGCGCCGACGATCCCGAGCAGCACGACATCGCCGAGCGGGTAGGCAAGCGCGACCGCCACCGACGCCGGAGCGTGGCCCAGCGCATCGGCGACGGTCGGGAACACGGCGGCCGCGGCGATCGCGGCGACCGCCAGGCCGGCGATCAGCCCGTCCAGCCAGACCGTGCGCTCGATGCCGCGGACCCGGGCGCGCAGCAGCGCCACCAGCCCGGCGTAGGCGGGGACGTAGAAGGCGAGGAAGAGCGCGTCCGACGGCGACGGGCTCGGTGGGCTGCTGTCGAAGTACCACGCGATCGAGTAGAGGCCCTGGCCGGCCGACCACAGGACGAGGGCGGCGGCGATCAGCAGCCATCCGGTGCGCTGCACGCCCTCGTGGTGCAGCGCACCCCAGACGGTGACGGCGCAGGCCACCAGCAGGACGGCGTCGTAGCCCCACCGGCCGAGCACGTCCGCCGCAGCCGATCCGCCGACGCCGGTGAAGAGCTGAACGGCGTAGGCCGCCAGCAGCAGCCACGCCGTGGCGAGCGCCGCCCGCACGCGGGGGCGAGGCAGGGCCGTGGCTGCCATGACCTCGAGATCGGCGCGAGGCCGCCGATCTTGAGGCGCGCACGGCGCAGGCCGCGCGGCGCCGCCGGGCGCTACCCGTCGTCGAGGCGGAAGGCGTCGCCGATCTGGTCGTGGGAGAGGCCGGCGGCCAGGCAGGCGATCAGCTTCATCCGGGCGGCCTGGGGCGAGAGGAAGCCCGCCGGGATCACCCGCGTCCCGCGCAGGTCCTGCTCGGAGCCGGGGTAGCCGTAGGTGCCGTTGAGGATCACGCCGCGCTCCGGGCGGCAGTAGGCCACGACGGGGATGTCGTCGGCGGCGCGGGCCCACTGGGCGAGTGCGGCCGGCGGGAGGTGGCCGGCGCCCAGCGTGCCGACGATCACGCCGTCCGGCCGGGTGCCGAGAACCGCCCGGGCCACCAGGCCGTCGTCGCCGACGGCGGTCGGCACGATCGGCACGCGGCGGTCCAGGTTGGCCGGGTTGACCGTCGGGTTGCGCGGCAGGCGCGACCAGATCGTCGGGTGGCCCTCGGTGACCCGCCCCAGCGGGCCGGTCTGAGGGGAGGAGAACGCGGTCAGCGACGTCGTGTCGGTCTTGCGGGCGCAGCGCGCGTGGTGGATCTCGCCGCCGAACACGATCACCGTCCCGAGGCCGCCGGCGGCCTCGCTCTCGGCGACCGAGATCGCATCGACGAGGTTTGCCGGGCCGTCGGCACCGGGGCTCGAAGCGGGGCGGATCGCGCCGGTGAACACGACCGGCGGGGCGGCGTCGTGCAGGAGGTCGCACAGCATCGCCGTCTCCTCGAGGCAGTCCGTGCCGTGTGTCACCACGACGCCGGCGCCGGCGCGGGCGGCGTCGCGCGCCGCCCGGCAGATCTCGAGCTGGTTGGCGAGGGTGAGGTGCGCGCTCGGGACGTTGATGAGCGTGCGCGCCTCGAGATCATTCCGTCCGCGCAGCGACGGGACCGCGGCGATCAGCTGGTCGGCGTCGAGGTCCGGTGTCGCGCTGGCGGCCGCGTCGGCCGCGCCGGTCATGGTGATCGTGCCGCCGGCGGCGAGCACGACGACGCGCCGGCGCCGGGCCCGGGCCGCGGTCACCGGCGCCTCAGTTCCTGCGCCCGCACTGCTGGAACCCGAAGGCCGCTGCGAGCCGGTCGGTCTCCTCGTTGAGCTTCGCCGTCTCGGCGACCGCCGCCTTGATCTTCGGCACGTCGCCGGTCTCGATCACGCCGATCGTCTCGTCGAGGCTGGTGAAGCCCTTCTCGCTCGACGCGAACAGGGCCTCGACCTGGTCGGCGCCGTCGGAGGGCAGGTCGAGCGCCTTGACCTCGTTGAACGTCTTGCGAGCGACGTCGGCGGCCTCGCGCAGGGAAGCGGCGCCGGCCTTGAAGTTGCCGGCGGCGAGCTGCGTGTTGGCCTGGCCACTGAGCCGCTTGGCCTCGGCGTCATTGCTCTGGCAGATCGCGTCGGCCTCCTTGATGTAGTCGGCCTTCGACGGGGCTTCGTCGCCACCGCCTCCGCAGCCGGCGATCAGCAGCGCCGTGACGGCGCCCGCCGCCCACCCGCTTGTCCGTGCTCGCATCCTCGTCTGCCTCCTCGTCGTGTCCTGCGGCGACCCTAGTCCATCGCTGCGCCCGCCGGCCCGATCAGGCCAGCGCGGCGGCCAGGCGGGCGATGTCGCCCTCGTCGTTCCAGGCTCCGACCGACGCCCGCAGCAGCGGCAGCCCGGGCAGGTCGCGCACCGCGATGCCCTGCGCGGCGAGGCGCCCCTTCTCGGCGGGCGGGTCGTCGCTGTGAAAGGCGACGAGCGTCGTGTCGTCGCGCGGAGCCACGGTCCGGCCGGCCTCGGCGAGACGAGAGGCGAGGGTGTCCGCCAGCGCGGCGGCCCGGGCGTGGACCGCGGGCCAGCCCGCGACGCCGAGGACGTCGTGCGCGGCGAGGGCGAAGGCAAGCGCCTCGGCGCTGGCGACCGGTGCGTCGAAGCGCCGGGCGGTCGCATGGAGCGGCGCGTCGAGGCCGGCGTCGGGGTTGGAGAACGTCAGGTAGGACCGGCGGGTGGCGGCAAGGCGGTCGCGCAGCGCGGGGGAGACCCAGAGCATCCCGAGCCCGTCGGGCCCGCAGAGCCATTTCTGGCCCGATCCCGCGTAGAGGTCGCAGCCCAGCGCGGCCACGTCGACCGCGACCGCGCCGACGCCCTGGGCGCCGTCGAGCAGGACGGGGACGCCGGCCTCGGCCAGGCCGGCGGGTGCGCGGCGCCCGTCGATCCAGCAGACGTGCGACACGGCGACCAGCGCGGTGCGCGGGCCGATCGCGTCCGCGACGTCGGCGAACGGCACGGCCCGGACCGTCGCGCCGACCAGGTCGCGGGCCGCCTGCAGCGCGCCGAGCAGCCCGGGGTGCTCGACGGCGCTCGTCACGATCTCGTCGCCGGAACGCAGCCCGAGGCCGAGCACGGCCGTGGCGAGGCCCTCGCTCGTGGACGAGGTCAGCGCGACGTCGTCTGGATCGGCGCCCAGGCGGGCGGCGTAGGCGCTCCGAAGCCGGTCGCGCAGCCCGAACACGCGGGCGAAGTGGTCGCCCGCCCGCCCGTCCTGCGTCTCGCGGCGGATCTCGGCGATCGCGGCCTCGGCGGCCGCGGCCGGCACGGGGCCGTCGGACCCCGCGTTGAGGTATGCCGTCGTGCGCAGGACGGGGAACTGGGCGCGCAGGGCAGCGGGGTCCACGGCGGCGAGGATAGCCCGCGCCGCGTCCCCGCTCCGCCCGCGGCTACCCGCTGCAGACCGGCCACTGCCCCGGGCCCGACCGCGCGAGGAGCATCGCCGCGCGGCGATCCTGCTCGGCCTCGGGCGCGGCGGCGGGGTCGCCGCTGCCGCCGACGGCCTCCCAGGTGGACTGCATGAACTGGTACTTGCCGCGGAACGTCCCGCCGCCGCCGATCGCCCGCGGGTCGCCGCCGGACTCGCACGCCGCGATCCGTTCGAGGATTGGCGGGATCGGCACGTCGAGGCGGCGCACCTCGGCCCGCAGGGCGCGGACGTCGCGGCCGAGGCGCGCGGCGGTCCATGCGGACGGGTCCGCCGCTCGGGCGCGGGCGGCGCGGGGGCTGCCGAGCCGCTCCAGCGAGCGGACGAGGCGGCGGCGCTGGGCCAGGAGCGCCGGCCGGTGCGCGGCCCGCAGCGCGGACGCGGCCGTCCAGTGGTTGCCGAGCGGCGCCCGGAGCGCCGCGCGCGACACCGGGTCGGCATCCGCGTCGGCCGACGGGCCGTCGGCGGCGAGCGCGACTGCGGCGGGCGCACAGAGGGCGAGGGCGCCGAGGGCGCCGAGGGAGATCCTGCGGGGGAGCATGGCGGTCTGCACCGTCCTTGGCGGCGGCCAGGCCAACGCGGGCGCGCAGGCGGGCCGGCCGTTCGGGTGGCGCGGGCCGGTGCGGCGCCGGGGCCTGATCCATCAGCCGGCGCAGCGCCGGCTCGGCTCCGGGCCGGAACGTCGGCCCGCTCAGCGGCGCAGTGTAGCGAACACGTGTTCGCCGGTGCGCCGCTGCGCTCCCCCGGGAGGCCACCGCGTAGAGTCCGGCCCGCCATGCGCGTGACCCTTCCCGACGGCACCGAACTGACGCTCGACGACGGCGCGACCGGCGCCGACGCGGCGGCCGCGATCGGTCCGGGCCTGGCCAAGGCGGCCCTGGGGATCCGCGTCACGAACGCCGCGCGGCCGGATGCGCCCGAGGGCCAGTCGGTCCTGTTGGACCTCGCCCGCCCGCTGCACGACGGCGACCGGATCGAGATCGTGACCGGCCGAGGCGAGGACGCCGACGCGCTGTGGCTCGTGCGCCACGATGCCGCCCACGTCCTCGCCACCGCCGTGATGGAGCTCTATCCGGGCGTGAAGATCTCGATCGGCCCGCCGATCGAGCAGGGCTTCTACTACGACTTCGAGTTCCCCGATGGCGTGACCGTCTCGGACGGCGATCTCGAGTCGATCGAGCAGTCCATGGCACAGCACGTCGCCGCCGACGAGCCGTTCGTCCGCGAGGACGTCACCGTGCCCGACGCGCTCGAGCGCTTCCGGGCCGAGGGGCAGGACTACAAGGTGGAGCTGATCGAGGACCTCGTCCGCGACGAGGGGGTCGAGACGGTCTCGCTCTACACGAACGGCCCCTTCACCGACCTCTGCCGCGGGCCGCACGCGCCGTCGACCAAACGGATCAAGGCGTTCAAGCTGCAGTCGGTCGCCGGCGCCTACTGGCGCGGCGACGCCAGCCGGACGATGCTCACCCGCATCTACGGGACGGCCTTCCTGTCCAAGCAGGACCTCGCCGCCCACCTCGAGCGCCTCGAGCAGGCCCGCGCCCGCGACCACCGCAAGCTCGGCCGCGACCTCGACCTCTTCATGTTCAGCGAGCTGTCGCCCGGGTCGCCCTTCTGGCTGCCGAACGGCGCCGCGGTCTGGGCCGAGCTGACCAAGCTTTGGCGCGAGGAGAACGAGGCGCGCGGCTACACCGAGGTCCGCACGCCGATCCTCTACGACGTCGACCTGTGGAAGCAGAGCGGCCACTGGCACGTCTACCGCGAGAACATGTACTTCACCGACGTCGAGGACCGGCCCATGGGCCTCAAGCCGATGAACTGCCCGGCGCACGTCCAGCTCTTCAAGAACGCACGGCGCTCCTACCGCGACCTGCCGATCCGCTACTCCGAGCAGGGCCTGGTCCATCGCCACGAGCCATCCGGCACGCTGCACGGGCTCCTGCGCGTGCGCCACATCACCCAGGACGACGCGCACGTCTTCTGCACCGAGGATCAGCTCGAGGCCGAGATCGTGCGCTGCCTGGACTTCGGCTTCCACATCTACGACCTCTTCGGATTCGCGCCGCGGCTGGAGCTGTCGACCCGGCCCGAGAAGCGGGTGGGGGAGGAGGCCATGTGGGACCGCGCCGAGGCCGTGCTCGAGCGCGCCCTTCGCAACCGCGGGCTGGAGTTCGACCTCAACGCGGGCGACGGGGCGTTCTATGGCCCGAAGATCGACCTGCACATGACCGACTCGATCGGGCGCTCGTGGCAGCTCGGCACGGTCCAGCTCGACTACTACATGCCCGAGCAGTTCGGCCTGGCCTACACCGCCGCCGACGACTCCGAGCAGCGCCCGGTGATGATCCACCGCGCGCTCATGGGCTCCTTCGAGCGCTTCATCGGGATCCTCACCGAGCACTACGCCGGCGCGTTCCCGGTCTGGCTGGCCCCGGTGCAGGCGATCGTGCTGCCGATCGCCGACCGCCACGCCGCCTGGGCGGCGGAGGTGCAGCGCGCGCTCGCCAGCGCCGGCGTCCGGGCCGAAACCGACGGGCGCACCGAGTCGATCGGGCGCAAGATTCGCGAGGCCGAGCTGCGCAAGGTGCCCTACATGCTCGTCGTCGGCGACCGCGAGGCGACCGCGCAGTCGGTTGCGTTGCGCCGCCACCGCGAGGGCGATCTCGGCACGCTCGCGCTGGCGGCCGTCGTCGAGCGCATCGCTCGCGAGCACCGCGAACGGTCGGCCTAGGAATCAGATCCGGCGCAGGAGCCGCTTGCCGGCGCGGGCGGCGGCCACGAGGCGATGGGGGAAGGGGCGACGGCAGAACGCGATCTTCTTGACGTACGCATCGACCTCCCAGACGGCGGTCGTGCCCGCTGGGAAGAGCGCCGTGTCGCCCTCGCGCAGCACCACGGTGACGCCGTCCTGGCCGGTCACCCGGACCTCGCCCTCGAGGATGAGGACGGTCTCGTCGCAGGCACCGAACTCCCACCGGAAGCTGCCGGCGGTGCAGTCCCACAGCCACGTCGACGCCGCACCGTCGGCGCTGCGCGACAGGGGGGCGGACCGGGTCACCGGATCCCCCGAACGGATCCAGTCGGGGGCGATCGGCGCCGGCCTCCACTGGGCGTCGGCCAGCGCGGCCACGTCGATCGACGGGCCGCGCGCCGGTGCTCCGGTCGGGCGCCGCGATCGGCGGGCGCCGGACGTGCGGCGTGCCTCCCGGGCCGGCAGATCGTGGGTGGTCGCGGCCATGCGGGCGGATCGGCGCGCAGCCGTCGGCGCTTGACCGGCGACGGCCACCGGCTGGACATCCGTACCGGCCCGGAGGCGATTTCGCCCGTCGGCCGCCGTCCGCCGCTATACTCCGCGCCCTTGACCGAGTCTCACCGCCAGCCGCGCACCGCTTGACGCGCCCCGACTTCAGCTAGTGCCGGTCCCCCGCAGGTTTGACCGGCGCCCGCCTGAGCGGGACACGACTCGGATTAACGAGCGCATCCGCGTGCCCGAAGTGCGCCTGATCGGCGACGACGGCAAGCAGATCGGCGTGATCAAGACCGACCAGGCGCTCGACTACGCCCGCGAGCGCGATCTCGACCTCGTCGAGGTGGCGCCGGACGCCCGTCCGCCCGTGTGTCGCGTGCTCGACTACTCCAAGTACAAGTACGAGCAGGAGCAGAAGGCCAAGGCCGCCCGCAAGCACCAGCAGCAGATCACGGTGCGCGAGATCAAGTTCCGCCCCAAGATCGCCGAGCACGACTACTCGACGAAGAAGGGCCACGTCGAGCGCTTCCTGCGCCACCGCGACAAAGTCAAGGTCACGATCATGTTCCGCGGACGCGAGGTCACGCATCCCGAGCGCGGCGAGATGATCCTCACCCGCCTGGCGGAGGACCTCGGCGAACTGGCGGTCATCGAGCAGCGCCCGATCCAGGACGGCCGCAACATGACGATGCTCATCGCGCCGGGCAAGGCCGTCGAGGCCGAGGCGGCAGAGAAGGAGGGGGGCGCGGCGAAGGCGGCGGCGGAGGCGAAGGAGTCTGCCGGTGCCGCGCCGGCGGCGCCTGCCGAGGCGGCGCCGGTCGCGCCCGAGCCCGAGGCCAAGCCGGCGTCCTGACGTCGCTCCGGCGACCGCCGGTCGCGGTGCCCGGAGGGGCCCGGTTGAATCCTCATCCAGATCACGTGCGCCATGCGCACCAAAGCTGGATCAGGTTGTAGGCGGTCGGCCACGGACATGCCCGGTCACCAGCCTGCAGTCGGACGCGCCGCCACCGCCGCCGACCTGCCGGCCGTCGCCGGCTGCCTCGCGAGCGCGTTCTTCGACGATCCGCTCTGGGGCCGCTGGGCGTTTCCGGACGCCACGGCCCGCGCCCGGGACATCGCGCCGTTCATGCGCCTCATGGCCGAACTCGACCAGGGCGACCTCTGGACCGACATGACCGCCGGCGGCGAGGCCGTCACCGTCTGGACGCCGCCGGGCCAGACCTACGGCGCCGGCGTGCCGCCCGAACGCTTCGCCGCCGCCCTGGGCGAGATCTTCGGCCCGCGGGCGGCGGCCCTCGAGGCGCTGTTCGAGCAGTTCGACGCCAATCTGCCGGCGGGGGAGTACTGGCACCTGGAGTGGTGGGGCACCCACCGCGATCACGCCGGCCGTGGCCTCGGCGGCGCGCTCCTGCGCGAGAACCTCGCTCGCATCGACGCCGAGCGCCTGCCGTGCTACCTGGAGTCGACGAACCCCGGCAACGTGCCGCGGTACGAGGCCCTCGGCTTCGAGCGGATCGGGGCGTTCACGCCCCCCGGCGGCCCGACCGTCGACACGATGTGGCGCACGGCCCGCTGACGCCGGCGTGCTGGCGTGCCGGCCCGCCAGTGCGCCCGCGCGGCCGCGTTCGCTACCCTGCCTGACTCGCCATGCCGAAGATGAAGTCGCACAGCGGCGCCAAGAAGCGCTTCAAGGCCACCGGGACCGGCAAGATCCGGGGCCGTCACTCCTTCACGAGCCACATCCTCGAGAAGAAGTCGCCCAAGCGCAAGCGCCGCCACGCGAAGCCGGCCGTGATCTCGCCGCACGACGCGCCGCGGATCAAGAAGATGCTCGGGGGCAAGCCGTGACCCGCGTGAAGCGGTCGATTCACGCGCGCAAGAAGCGCAAGGCGACGCTCGAGCGGACCAAGGGCTACCGCGGCCGGGCGCACTCGTCCTACCGGCAGGCCAAGGAGGCGCTGCTCAAGGCCGACTCCTACGCCTACCGCGACCGCCGCAACCGTAAGCGCGACTTCCGGCGCCTGTGGATCACGCGCATCAACGCCGCCGCCCGCCGTGAGGGCATGACCTACGCGACGTTCATGCACGGGCTCAAGCTGGCCGAGATCGACCTCGACCGCAAGGTCCTCGCCGACATCGCCGTCCACGACGCCGACGCCTTCCGACGTCTGGCGCAGCGCGCCCGCGAGGCGTCGGCCGCCTGACCGTCCAGGCCACCGACCACCCCGCACCTTCCAGGGCGCCCTCCATCCGGACGGCGCCCTTTGTGTCTGCCCACCCGACATGACCCCCCAGATCACCTCCCCCCACAACGAGAAGCTCACCGCGATCCGCAAGCTCGCTCGGCGGCGCGACCGCGAGCGGGCCGGCCGGTTCGTCGCCGAGGGGGAGGACCTGCTCGCCGCCGCTGACGCGGCGGGCTGGGTCCCGGTGCAGCGCTTCGCGGCTGCCGGCTCGGGGCTGGCCGGCACCGAGGTCGAGCCCGCGGCGCTGGCCAGCGCCTCCGGCCTGGGCTCGGGAACGCGCACGCTCGCGGTCTACGCGCAGCGCTGGGCCGCGCCAGCGGGCCCGCTGTGCGTCTGCCTGCACGGCGTCCGCGACCCCGGCAACGTCGGGGCGGTCCTGCGCAGCGCCCTGGCCTTCGGGGCCGGATCGGTGGTGCTCGGGCCCGGGTGCGCCGACCCCTTCGGGCCCAAGGCCGTCCGGGCGAGCATGGGGGCGGTCTTCGCCGTGCCGGTGGCGCGCGGCGCGCCCGCCGACTGCCCGGGCGAGCGGATCGCGCTCGTCGCCGGGGCGGGGGAGCGGCTGCGCGGCCCCGCGGACGGGGCGGTGACCCTCGTCGTCGGGGCCGAGCGGGAGGGCCTGCCTGCCGACGTGGTCGCGGGCTGCGACCGGACCGCGCACATCCCGATCGCCAGCGACTCGCTCAACGCGGCGATGGCGGCGACCGTCGCCCTGTACGAGCTGACGCGGGAGGCCGCGCCGTGAGCCCGTCCGTCTCTAGGATCGCGCCATGATCGAGCGGATCGACGCGCTGCGCGCCGAGGCCGAGGCCGCCATCGCCGCGGCGGACTCGACGGGCGCGCTCGAGGCCGCCCGCGTCCGCTTCCTCGGCCGCAAGGCGCAGCTGCCGAACCTGCTGCGGGGCGTGCGCGACCTCCCGCCCGAGCAGCGCGGCCCGGTCGGCAAGGCCGCCAACCAGGCGCGCGCCGCGCTCGAGGCGCGCATCGAGGCGCGCGCCGCCGCCCTCGACGCCGCCGAGCTGGACGCCCGGCTGGCCGAGGACCGCGTCGACGTCACGCTCCCGGGGGCGCCGCCGCGGCCGGTCGGCCGGCTGCATCTCATCACGGCGACACGGCGCGAACTCGAGGACGTCTTCGTCGGCCTGGGCTACGAGGTCGCCGAGGGCCCCGAGGTCGAGCTCGTCCACTACAACTTCGACGCGCTGAACCACGATCCGCAGCACCCCGCCCGCCTGTGGACCGACACGTTCTACGTCGCCGGCGCCGACGAGGTGCTGGACCCGGGGTCGCTCGTGCTGCGGACGCACACCTCGCCGATGCAGATCCGGGCGATGGAGCGCCAGGCGCCGCCGATCTTCATCGTCGTGCCGGGCCGGGTCTACCGCCGCGACTCCGACGCCACCCACACCCCGCAGTTCCACCAGCTCGAGGGGCTCGCGGTGGCCGAGGGCATCACGCTGGCCGACCTCAAGGGGACGCTGCTCGCCTTCGCCCGCGCCGTGTTCGGCCCGGACCGCGAGGTCCGGCTGCGGCCGCACTTCTTCCCGTTCACCGAGCCGAGCGTGGAGGTCGACGTCTCCTGCTTCAACTGCGACGGCGGCGTCCTGGCCGACGGCGGCCGCTGCGGGCTGTGCAAGGGCTCGGGCTGGATCGAGATCCTCGGCGCGGGCATGGTGGACCCCAACGTCTTCGGCTTCGTCGCCGAGCGGGGCTACGACCCGGAGCGCATCCAGGGCTTCGCCTTCGGCATGGGGATCGAGCGCATCGCGATGCTCAAGCACGGGGTGCCCGACCTGCGCCTCTTCTACGACAACGACGTGCGCTTCCTGGAGCAGTTCGGATGAGCGCCGCCATCGGACGCACGCTGGAGCCGGCCGCATGAGGCTGCCGCTGCTGTGGCTCCACGACCACGTCGACCCCGGCCTGAGCGCCGCGGCGCTCGCCGAGCGCTTCGACCTCACCGGCACCGAGGTCGGCCGCGTCACCCGCCACGGGGTCGGCGCTCCCGAGCGGTTCGTCGTCGGGCGCGTGCTCGCCGCCGACCCCCATCCCGACGCCGACCGCCTGCGCGTCTGCCGGGTCGCGGTCGGGCCGGGCGTGGAGAACCAGATCGTCTGCGGCGCGCCCAACGTCGCCGCCGGGCAGACCGTGGCGGTGGCGCTGCCCGGCGCGGTCATGCCCGATGGGACCGCCCTGCGCACAGCCCGTCTGCGCGGCGTCGAGTCCCACGGCATGGTGCTCGCCGAAGACGAACTCGGCATCGGGACCGACCACGGCGGGATCATGGTCCTCCCGGACGGCCCGGAGCCCGGCACCCCGCTCGCGGGGGTCCTGCCGATCGCCACCGACGTCATCGAACTGGAGATCACGCCGAACCGTCCGGACTGCCTGAGCGTCTACGGCCTGGCGCGCGAGGTCCACGCGATCACCGGGGCGCCGTTGGGGCCGGCGCCGTGGGCCGACGATCCCGGCACCCCCGGCCCGGTCGACGGCATCGCCATCGCGGTGCAGGATCCCGACCTCTGCCCGCGGTTCACGGCGCGGGTCTTCGAGGACGTGACCATCGGCCCCTCGCCGGCCTGGCTGGCGGCGCGCCTGATGGCCGCCGGCCAGCGCCCGATCTCGAACGTCGTCGACATCACGAACTACGTGATGCTCCTCACCGGCCAGCCGCTGCACGCCTTCGACCTGGACCGGGTGGCGGGCGGCCGCCTCGTGGTGCGCCGGGCCCGCGACGGCGAGGAGGTCGAGACGCTCGACGGATCGGTGCGCGCGATGGACGCGGAGATGCTCGTGATCTGCGACGACGACGGCCCGACCTCGATCGCCGGCGTCATGGGCGGCGCGCGCTCGGAGGTCGAGCCGGGCACGACGCGGGTCCTCATGGAGGCCGCCGCCTGGAACGGCCCGAACATCCAGCGAACGTCGTGGAAGCTCGCGCTGCGCAGCGAGGCGTCCGCCCGCTTCGACAAGGGGCTGTCGGTGCAGCAGACGATGGAGGCCCAGGCGGTCGCGGCGCGCCTGATGATCGACCTCTGCGGCGCCCGCCTGGCCGACGGCACGGTCGACGTGGGCGGCCCCGGGCCCGCGTCCGCGCCGATCCGGCTGCGCGACGCCCGGACCGCCGCCGTGCTCGGGCTCGAGATCCCGCGCGAGCAGGCCCGCGCCGCGCTCACCGCCCTCGGTTTCGACGCCTCGGACGCGGACGACGGCCTGGACGTCATCGTGCCGCACTACCGCCGCGCCGACGTCGATCGCGAGGCGGACCTCATCGAGGAGGTCGCGCGCGTCGGCACCCTCGGGGCGATCCCCGCCACGCTGCCGCACCGCGCCGAGGGCGCGGGCGCCCTCTCGGCGGGCCAGCGCGCCGTCCGGCGCGCCCAGGACGCCCTCGTCGGGGCCGGGCTGCTCGAGGCCGCCGGCTGGAGCTTCGCGGCGCCCGACCTCCCCGACCGCCTGCGGCTGGAGGCCGACGACCCGCGGCGCCGCGTCGTGCCGCTCACCAATCCGATGGCCGAGGACCAGTCCACGCTGCGGACCACGCTCCTCGGCTCGCTGCTCGACATCGCGGCGCGCAACCTCGCACGCGGAGCCGATGGCGTGCGGATCTGGGAGGCCGGGGGCGTCTACCTGGCGCCGGCGGCGGGCATCGCGTCGGGCGTGCTGCCCGACGAGCGCTGGCACCTCGGGGCCCTGCTCTGCGGCCCGGCCGCGCCGCCGACGTGGCGCGACCCGGCGCCGCCGCCCGCGGACCTCTTCGCCGCCAAGGGCGTCCTGGCCGCCGTCATGGACGCGCTGGCGGTCCCGTGGCGCGTCGCGGCCGCCACCGAGCCGTTCCTGCACCCCGGTCGCAGCGCGGCGGTGGTGGTCGGGGACGAGCCGGTCGGCTGGCTCGGGGAGGTTCACCCGCTCGTCGCGCGCACCTGGGAGATCGAGGCGGCGGCGGGCTTCGAGGTGGATCTCCGGGCGCTCGAGGCCGCGGCCGGCGCCGGACGGGCCGGCTACCGCGACCTCACGAGCTTCCCCGAGGCCCGGATCGACCTCGCCGTCGTCGTCGCCGACGACGTCCCGGCAGAGCGGGTTGCCGCCGTCGTGCGCGCGGCGGCGGGCGACGACCTCGTCCGCGCCGACGTCTTCGACGTCTACCGCGGCGAGCAGGTCGGCGCAGGGCAGGTGTCGCTGGCCCTGCGGCTGGCGTTCCGGGCCGCCGACCGGACGCTCACCGACGCCGAGGTTGCCGACCGCCGTGCCGCCATCGAGGCCGCCCTGGCCCGCGAGCTGGGAGGCGAGCTGCGTGCCTAGCGTCGCCGTCTTCGGCGCCAGCGGCTTCGCGGGGGCGCTCGCCGCGGCGCTGCTGTGGCGTCACCCCGCGTTCGACCTCGTGGCGGTCACGAGCCGCACCGACGCCGGGCGGCGCCTCGACGAGGTCTATCCCCGCCACCGCGTTCCGCTGGTGCTGGAGGCGCCCGACCTCGACGCCCACGGCGGGGTCGACGCGGCGATCGTGGCCTACCCGCACGCCGCCTCGGCGCCGGTGGTGGCCGCCCTGCGCGACCGGGGCGTCCGGGTCGTCGACCTGTCGGCGGACTTCCGGCTGCGCGACCTCGGCGTCTACGGCGACTACTACGGCGAGCACCCGGAGCCCGAGCTGCTGCAGGACGCCGTCTACGGCCTCACCGAGCTGCGCCGCGAGGCGATCGCCGCGGCCGACCTCGTGGCCAATCCGGGCTGCTTCCCGACGGCGGCGATCCTCGCCCTGGCGCCGCTGGCCCGGGCCGGCCTGCTCGGCGACGCGGTCATCGACGCCAAGACCGGCGTCTCCGGCGCCGGCCGCGCTGCCACCGAGACGACGCACTTCTCGACGGTCGACGAGAACGTCAACGCCTACAAGGTCGGCGTGCACCGCCACACGCCCGAGATCGACCAGGAGCTGCAGGCGCTCGGCGCCGAGCGGCCCGTGACCTTCGTGCCGCACATGGTCCCGCTGGACCAGGGCGAGCTCGTCTCCTGCTACGTCACGCCGGCGGCCGAGGTCGGCGAGGTCCGTGAGCTGTACGAGGCCGCCTACGCGGACGAGCCCTTCGTCGAGGTGGTGGGCACGGCGCCCGGTGTCCGCGATGTGCGCGAGACGAACTACTGCCGCATCAGCGCCCACCGCGACCCGCGCAGCGGCAAGCTCGTCGTCTTCGCGGCCATCGACAACCTCTGGAAGGGCACCTCCTCGCAGGCGGTCCAGAACCTCAACCTCATGTTCGGCCGGCCGGAGGCGGAGGGGATCGCGTGAGCCAGGACGGGTTCTTCTCCTCGCGCTGGGTGGCTGCGCCGGCCCACGTGCGCGCCGTCGACGCCGGGCTGCCGGCGGGCTTCCGGGCGGCCGGCATCGCCGCCGGCCTGAAGGCGAGCGGCAAGACCGATCTCGGCCTGCTCGTCAGCGACGGCGAGGCGACCGTGAGCGCGGCGCGCTTCACCCGCTCGGGCGTCCAGGCCGGGCCGGTGCTCGTCTGCCGCGAGCGCTGCGACCTCGGCGCGTTGCGGGGCGTCGTGGTCAACAGCGGCAACGCCAACGCCTCGGTCGGCACGCAGGGCTACGACACGGCCGCGGCGATGCAGGAGCGGGCCGCGGCCGTCCTCGGCCTCGCGCCGGGGCAGGTCGCGGTGGCCTCGACGGGCGTCATCGGCGTCCCGCTGCCGATCGAGGCGGTCGAGCGGGGGATCGACGCGGCCGGCGCCGACCTCGCCGCCGGGGGCGCCGCGGCCGACGCCTTTGCGGCGGCGATCATGACGACCGACGCCTTCGAGAAGCGGGCCACGCTCGCGGTCGACCTCCCCTCGGGGCGCGTGACGCTCGCGGCCCAGGCGAAGGGGGCCGGGATGATCCAGCCCGCCTTCGCCACGATGCTCTGCTTCGTGCAGACCGACGCGGCCCTGGCCCCGGAGACGGCCGACCTGCTCTTCGGCGTATGCGTGCGGCGCAGCTTCGACCGGATCAGCGTCGACGGCCAGCTCTCGACCAACGACACCGCGGTCCTGCTCGCCAGCGGCGCGAGCGGGGTCCGCGTGGAGCCGGAGTCAGACGACGAACTGGCCTTCGGCGAGGCGCTGGATGCGCTGCTGCGCCAGCTTGCCCTGCTGATCGTCAGGGACGGCGAGGGGTCGCGGCGCGTCGGGCGTGTCGTCGTGCGCGGCGGCACCGACCGGGTCGAGCCGGTCGCCCGGGCAGTGGCCAACTCGCCGCTGGTCAAGGCGGCGCTGCACGGCGGCGACCCGAACTGGGGCCGGATCGCGCAGGCGGTGGGGATGGCGATGCCCGGCACCGCGCCGCTGGCCTTCGACATCGCGATCGAGGGCATCGCGGTGGTGGCGGACGGCTCGCCGGTCGGCGCGGCCGAGGCCGACCTCGCCGCCGCGGTGGCCGGCGACGAGGTCCTCTACGAGGTCGGCCTGCCCGGCGCCGGCCACGAGACCGAGGTCTTCTTCTCCGACCTCTCGCACGAGTACGTGACCATCAACGCGGAGTACACGACCTGATGCGGAGCTCGGACTGATGCGCGACGTCGGCACTCTCCTGGAGGCGCTTCCGTACATCCGCGAGTTCCACGGCAAGACCGTGGTGATCAAGTACGGCGGGGCGGCGATGAACGACGAGGCGCTGCGCGACCAGTTTGCACGCGACGTGGTGCTCCTGAAGTACGTCGGGCTGAACCCGGTGATCATCCACGGCGGCGGGCCGGAGATCACGCAGTACATGGAGCGGCTGAACCTGCCGGTGGAGTTCGTCGACGGCCTGCGGGTCAGCGACGCCGCAACCGTCGAAGTGGCGAAGATGGTGCTCGTGGGCAAGGTGAACAAGGACATCGTGCTGCGGATCAACCGCCACGGGCAGCCGGCGGTCGGGCTGTGCGGCGACGACGGCCTGCTCTTCCGGGTCGCGCGCCAGTCCGCCGCCGACGGACGCGACATCGGCTTCGTCGGCCGGATCGAACGGGTCGACGTCGACGTGCTGCAGCACATCGCCAGCGACTACATCCCGGTGATCGCGTCGGTCGGTGCCGACCGCGAGGGCAACTCCTACAACGTCAACGCC
>CAZEKK010000003.1:34623-38100 GCA_964512905.1 uncultured Solirubrobacteraceae bacterium | reverse complement strand
GCCGCCCGCACTCGAGCACGGTCACGCCGTAGCCCTTCTCGGCGAGCCGCAGCGCCGCGACGCTGCCGCCGAAGCCCGAGCCGATGACGATCCAGTCGGCGTCCTGCGGGGCGAGCATCCGCCAACCCTACCCGCAACTCGAGAGCCGCCTCACCGTGGCGTCCAGTCCTCCACGTCGAGGCCGTCCATCGGGAAGTCGCGCGGGTTCGCCGTCGCCAGGCGGCCGCCGTGCCGGGCGGCACACGCGGCGATCAGGCAGTCGGCCTGGCTGAGGGTCACCCCCTGAGCCGCGAAGTCGCGGCGCCAGGCGCCGGCGATCCACGCCTCCTCGGAGCCGACGGCGACGAGGTCCGGCCAGGCAAGCATCGCGGCGACCCGCTCCTCCTCTCCGGGGCGCATCCCCCGCACGATCTCGTCAACCGTCACCGCCGAGAGGAGCGGATGGGCATCGAGGCGCCGAGCCCGCTCGATGGTTGCGGCGTCGCCTCGCAGGAGGTTGATGACGACCGAGGTGTCGAGCAGCACGGGCCTGGGCGCCGGCTCATCCCACGCGTCGCGGGTCGGCGCGGCGCTCGCGCCGGACCCACCCGCGACCGAGGTGGCGGCCGAAGTCGTGGATCGAGCCCGCCGACCGTTCGAAGGCCTCGCGCCGGCGCTGGCGGTCGACCGCCGCCTCGACGGCCTCCCGAATGAACGCCGACCGTCCCCGCGGACCCGCGAGGCGATCGATCTCCGCCACGGTGTCGTCGCCGAGCACAATGTGCAGTCGCATGCCCATACATTAGCCCACTGCGGTCGTGCTCGCGGGTCCACGTCGCCCGGCTACCGGACCAGCCGCACGACGAACGCCGCGGCCAGGCCCGCGCCGTCGCCGGCGCCGCGCAGCAGGCCGAGGATCCGGGCCACGTACCCGCGCGTCTCCGGGTAGGGCGGGATGCAGCCGCAGCCGGCCACCGCCCCCGGCCCCGCGTTGTAGGCGGCCAGGGCCAGCGGCACCGAGGCGAACCGCCGCAGGAGGTCGTGCATCAGGTGAGCCTGGGCGTCGATGGCCGCCTGGGCGTCGAACGGGTTGCGCAGGCCGTAGCTGCGCGCCGTGCCGGGCATGAACTGCGCGATCCCCTGGGCGCCCGCCGACGACACCGCGAACGGGTTGAAGTTCGACTCGGCGTACAGCTGCGCCGCCAGCAGCGCCGCGCCGACGTTCCACCGCTGTGCCGCGCGGGCGATCGCCGGCGCAAACCGGGCCGGCACGAACGACGGGATCGCCGAGCCGCCGTCTCCGCGGGCAGCGCCGGTCGCCCCGAAGCCGACCGACGTGCTGCCGGCGTTGCGCGTGTACCCGAAGTGCCACGGCTCCCAGCTGTAGCGCTTGACGAACCCGAACCGGCCGGCGTTCGCGGCCAGCCAGCCGTAGGCGGCGGGCGGCCCGAGGTCGAGCTCGGTGGCCAGGCGGTGCAGCGAGCGGCCCGGCGGCGCGACCCACTTCGGGTCCGGGTGCGCGGCGAACAACGCGGCCTGCTCGGCGTCGCTGCGAAAGCCGCTGTTGACCATCAGGCCCAGGCCCGCCGCGGCGGCGGCCGCCGCCATCTGGTCGAAGGCGCGGGCGACGTCGGGCCGCATCGGCTTGCCCTGCCGATACGCGAGCGGGCCGGAGTAGCCGCCGCCGGTCGCCCACCCGAACGCGGCGTCGGCGGGCGGGGCCAGCTCGGCCTCGGCGCGGACGACGGCGGCGGCGCGACGCTCCCGGCTGCCCGCCCCGACTGCGATCGGATCGGCGACGGTGACGCGCACCCGCACCGGAGCGAACGAACGGCGATCCGGAAAGGCCACCGCGACCGCGCGGGCGCCGTTGGCCCGCGCCGTCCCCGCCGCCGCGGCGCGCCCGATCTCGAGGTAGGCGGACCGGCTGAGGTGGCGCGGGTTCGTCCGGCCCGCGACGATCGCCGGCTCGAAGAGCCGCCCGTAGGCGTCGCGCAGGGCGCGGGCGCCGGCGAGCGCACCGAGATCCGCGGCCCGCTGGCGCGCACCTTCGGCACCGAGCCCGCGGGCGACGGCGCCGAGCACGAACGCGCCGACTGCGACCGCGGCGAGGACGCCCATGAGCAGCAGGACGGCCTGGCCGGAATCCCGCGCGGCGGACGTCGCCGGCGCCACCGCCACGCCCGGCCCGGTCACGACGCCTCCCGCAGCGCCGCGCGAACGCGCCCGGCGGCGCGCCCCGAGCCGAGGCCGGACTGCCCGGCCAGCCGTTCCAGCCCGGGGGGCGGCGCCTCCAGAACGGCACACGGGACGCCGAGGCCGGCCAGGCTCTGGCGCACGATCGCGCGCGCGTTCGCGGGCGTGCCCGGCGCCAGCACCGCCGCCACGACGTCCAGGCCGGCGAGCAGCCGGTCGACGGCGCCGCTGCGCGGCGCGGTGCACACCACCACCACCGGCCCCGGCGCCGCTGCCGCGGCGCGCTGCACGGCGGCGTGGGCGGCGACGTCATCGGACAGTCGGACGAGGACCAGCCCGCCCGCGGTCGACGCGTCGAGCCCGCGCCGGATCAGTGACGCGGCCAGACCCCGCGCGCGGCGGCTGGCCGGGCGACCCCACGCCGGCGGCGCTCCCGGGCCGAGCAGCACGGCCACGACCGGCTCCCCGCTGCGCCCGGCAAGGGCGGCAGCCGCCGTGGGCGCGGCCCACGCGGCGTCGGCAGGCCGGCAGAGGACGGCGGAGAGCGACGCGGGCGAGGTGCCGGCGGCGGTCGACGCCGGCACCGGCGCGACGAACACCGACGCGACCCGGGCCAGCCAGCCGCCGGGCTCGGGCGCGGGCGCCGCCGCGGCGGCGCGACGGGACGCGCTCATCGGGGACCTGCCTGCGCCGTGCTGGTCGCGGCAAGCAGCCGACCGGCGCCCGGCACCAGGGCCGGGGGCTCGAGGCGGACGCGGATGCGGCGTCCCGACACCGACACCGTCAGGCGCTTCCGCGACCATCCGGGCACGGCGCGGCGGGCGGCGTCACGCGGATCGCGTCCCTGCAGCATCGCCGCCGCGCCCGCCTCGGCCGCGTGCCCCGCCAGTTCGGCGGCCAGGCCGCCCGCGAGCACCTGCGCGCAGGCCAGCGCACCCGCGACGACCAGCGGAAGCATGGCGACGACCTCGAGCGCTGCCTGCCCGCTCGTTCGGGGGCCGCTCACGACCTCGGCCCCAGCCTGGCAGCGGCCTCGAGCGCGCCGAGGCGGCCGCCCGCGACCGACGGCACCCCGACCCGCACGCGGACCTCGCCGTCGTCGCGCCCGCGGCGGACCGTCAGCCCGGCGCGCAGGTGCGGCGGCAGGACCCGCCGGGCCGCCGCCGCCGGATCGCCACCGACCAGCCGTGCCCGGGCGGCGGCGCGGGCGGCCGTTCCGGCCAGCCACGCCGCTTGGCCAACGAGCACGGCCTGCCAGGCCAGTGCCGCCAGCAGCGCGACGACCGGCAGCACGGCGACGAG
>CAZEKK010000003.1:26365-34523 GCA_964512905.1 uncultured Solirubrobacteraceae bacterium | reverse complement strand
GGCTCAGTACGCGCGATCGGCGCGCCAGTGGCGCACCACGGCGACGACCCCCGCCACCGCCGCGCCGAGCAGCGCGAACCAGGCGATGGTCCCGGCCGAGGTGTCGAGCAGCCGGCGGGTTCCCGACAGGGCCAGCACCATCATCGCGATCGACCCGTACAGCAGGGCGCGCATCTGGTCGCCGAGGCCATAGATCTCCGGGCGGAACTGGCGGTACAGGCGCCCCGCGAACCACGCCAGCGCCACGAGGAAGACGGCGCTCACGAGCCAGCCGAGCAGGTCGGCGGCCAAGCCCCCGGCGGGGAGGAAGGCCACCAGCGCCGCCAGGACGAGGATGATCGCGACGTTGCGGGCGGTCGTCACGGAACGGAGGCTAGACGATCGGCGAGTGCGCGCCCGCGGATATCAGCGAGATCTGGCCGGCACCGGCGGATCCCCCGCCGCGACGGCGGCGTCCGCCGCCTCGCCGGCCGGAACGCCCGGCACCGCAGCGGCATCCTCCGCCCCGTCGGCCGGCTCGGGCGCGAACCGGTAGCCAATGCCGAAGTGCGTGTGGATGTAGCGCCACTGCGGCGAGGACCGCTCGAGCTTCTGGCGCAGCTTGCGGACGAACACGTCGACCGAGCGGTCGCCGCGCGCCATCGCGTAGCCCCACACCCGCTGGTAGATCTCCTCGCGCTCGAGGACCTGGCCCTGGGCATCGGACAGCAGGCGAATCAGCTCGAACTCGCGCCGCGTGAGGTCGATCGAGGATCCGCCGACGAAGGCCTGGAACTGGTCCGGGCGGATCTCCAGTTCGCCGGTCATGGTCGGCGCGATGTCGACGCGCGCCTCGGCCCGGCGGCGGCGGCGCACGACCGCCTCGACGCGCGCGATCAGCTCTTCGGGATGGCAGGGCTTCGTCATCCAGTCGTCGGCGCCGAGCCGCAGCCCGCGGACGCGCTGGGCGACCGAGGACTGGCCGGTGCAGACGATGATGCCCAGGCCCGGCAGCGAAGCGCACAGCCGCTCGAGGTAGGCCCAGCCCTGCGGCCCGAGCGTCGCGAGGTCGATCACGATCGCGTTGAGGCGCATGGCCACCACGGTGTCGATCGGCACGGCGCTGGCGAGCACGCGGTACTGCCAGCCGATGCCGTCGAGGCGCTTCGTCAGGACTTGGAGGAAGCCGGTGTCAGAGTCCAGCACGGCGACCCGAATCGCCGCCGTACCCTGGCCGGCCGCCCGTGGCTCCCCGGGCATCGTGCCCAGGCCGGTGATCGGTGCGGTCACGGGGCGCAGTCTACCCAGCCCGCGACGATCTCAAGTCCGTGTCCACCCACAATTACAGCCTTTTCACAGCCGGGGATCGTGACTTCCGCCACGAAGAAGCCCTGCAAACACCGACTTCCTGGGCTCCGTGGCGCCCAGCGGCGCTGGGGGGGCACCCGAGCGTGGCGTCGAGGCGCTCGCCGGTTCGAAGCGCCCGCGGCACGCCGCGCGCATAGGATCGAGAACGTGCCTGCCCCCGCCGTGCGCCACGTCGCCTTCCTCGCCTTCCCCGGCCTGACCCTGCTCGATCTCGTCGGTGCCTATGACGCCCTGCGCCGCGTCGCGCCGATGGGGATCGACCGCGGCGTCACGACGCGCATCATCGGCACGAAGGCATCGATCGAGGACGAGACCGGCCTGACCGTGATTCCCGACGGCGTCTACGAGGACCTCAAGCGGTTCGACCTCCTCGTCGTTCCGGGCGGAGCCGGCACGCGCCGCCTCCAGCACGACGAGCGCGTCGTCGACTACCTGCGCGGCTGGGGCTCGGGACGCGCGCTGGCCAGCGTCTGCACCGGCGCCCTGCTGCTCGGCGCCGCCGGCCACCTGAAGCGCAAGCGGGCCACCACGCACCATCTCGCCTTCGACGAGCTCGCGCCGCACTGCCGCGAAGTCGTGCGCGGCGAACGCATCGTCGAGGACGGCGTCGTCGTGACGGCCGCCGGGGTCGCCTCGGCGCTCGACCTCGGCCTGCATCTCGTCGAGCGCTACTGGGGCCCCGACGCCCGCGACCGCATCGGCGCGGTCATGGAGTACCCGCCGCCGGCCGCCCGCTGACGCTCCACTACGTCGGCGCGGCGCCCGGGTGCGACGCGTCGTCGAACTCGCGGAACAGGCCCGTGACGACGAAGGCGACCTGCTCGCCGATGTCGACGGCGTTGTCGCCGATCCGCTCCAGGCAGCGCGCCACGAGGATCATCGTCATCGCCCACTCGCGCCGGTCGGCGTCTTCGCCGATGTCCAGGGCGCGGCGGAAGATCTCCCGGTTGAGCTTGTCGACCTCGTCGTCCTGCGAGACGAGGCTGCGCGACAGGTTGGGGTCGCGCAGCGTGAATGCCTGCTTGGACTGCGAGACCTCCGAGCGCACGAGCTGGCCCATGCGGGCGATCGCGCCCAGCAGGTCGGGGTCGACCGGCGGCTCGGACCCGGACAGCGGGATCAGCTTGCAGATGTTCACGCACTGGTCGCCCATGCGCTCGATGTGCTTGGAGACGTGCAGGAGCGCCGCCGCGACCCGCAGGTCGCCCGCCACCGGAGCCTGCAGCGCCATGAGCGTCAGCAGCCCCTGATGGACCTCGAGGTAGCGCCCGTCGATACGGTCGTCGTCGGCGATGACGATCGCCGCCAGCTCGACGTCCTGATGGCTGAGGGCCTCGAGCGTGCGGTCGAGCTGGGCGAGCACGAGATCGAGGCCGCCGAGGGTCAGCTCCTCGAGCGCGTGCAGCTGGTCACTGAACTGGTGCCTGATCTCGGTCACGGCGGCGACTCAGCCAACCTTGCCGGTGACGTAGGCCTCGGTGCGGGGATCCGACGGCGCCGTGAAGACCTTGTCCGTGGCGTCGTACTCGACGACGCGACCGGTCCGGTGGGAGCCCTCGTCCTCGAGCTCGACGGTGAAGAACGCCGTCATGTCCGACACGCGCGCCGCCTGCTGCATGTTGTGCGTGACGATCACGATGGAGTAGTTCTCCTTCAGCTCGAGCATGAGGTCCTCGATGCGCCCGGTCGAGATCGGGTCCAGCGCCGAGCACGGCTCGTCCATGAGGATCACGTCCGGCTCGATCGCCAGCGCCCGCGCGATGCAGAGCCGCTGCTGCTGGCCGCCGGACATGCCGAAGGCGTTGGTCTTCATCCGGTCCTTGACCTCGTCCCACAGCGACGCCGCCCGCAGCGCACGCTCGACGATCGCGTCCATGTCGCCCTTCATCCCGAGGACCCGAGGGCCGAACGCGATGTTGTCGTAGATCGACTTCGGGAACGGGTTGGGCTTTTGGAAGACCATGCCGATCCGCTTGCGGACCTCGACGGGATCGACGCCAGGCCCGTAGAGGTCCTGGCCGTGGTAGAGCACCTTGCCCTCCACGGTCGCGCCCGGAATCAGGTCGTTCATCCGGTTCAAGCACCGGATGAGCGTGCTCTTCCCGCACCCGGAGGGTCCGATGAGGGCGGTGATCTCGTTCTTGTAGATCGGGAACGTGACGTCGCGCACCGCGGCCTTGCCGCTGTAGGCGACCATGACGTGGTCGATGTCGAAGATCTGCTCGCGGGCGGCGAGCTCGTCCTTGGTCACGTGATGGGCTCCCGGATGACGCAGATCCCCCACCGGGCCGTCCCCGGGCGGCGCCGCGTCGGCGGGCGGAATCCCCGGAGTGATCTCCGGCTCGACACTCGGCTCTTGCATGTCGTCACTCACCACTTCTGTTCATAGCGATTCCGGAGCCAGATCGCGAGGGCGTTCATCGCGACCAGCAGCGCAAGGAGAACAATGATCCCTGCCGCCGCAAGCGTCTTGAATTCCTCCCGCGGCTGCGAGATCCAGTTGAAGATTTGCAGAGGCAGGGCCGTGAAGGCCGAGTCGAGCCCCGATGGGTTGAAGGCGACGAACGTCGCGGCGCCCACGAGGATGAGCGGGGCCGTCTCGCCGATCGCCCGCGACAGGGCGAGGATCGTACCCGTGGCCATCCCCGGGATGGACGCCGGCAGCACCTGCTTCCAGATCGCCTGCCACTTCGTCGAGCCGAGCGCCATCGCCCCTTCGCGGATGGACGGCGGCACGGCACGGATCGCCTCCCGACCCGTGATGATCACGACCGGCAGGACCAGCAGACCGAGCGTGAGGCCGCCGGCGAGCACGGTGCGGCCGAGGCTCAGCGGGCCGCGCACGAGGAACGCCAGGCCGAGGATGCCGTAGACGATCGAGGGCACCGCGGCGAGGTTCTGGATGTTGACCTCGATCAGGCGGTTGTACCAGCGGCTCGGATCGGCGTACTCCTCGAGGTAGATCGCCGTCGCCACGCCCACGGGCACGATGAAGAGGATCACCACGGCCATGAGCCACAGCGTCCCGACGAGGGCCGACTGCAGCCCCGCGATCTCCGGGTTGAACGAGGGGAAGTTCGTGAAGAGCGTGCCGTTGAGGCCGGGGATGCCGTCGATGAGCGTCTCGACGAGCAGCAGCATCAGGAGCAGGACCGACGCCGCGATGCACAGGATCAGCAGGCCGCGGAAGAGGAGGTCCTTCGCGCGGGTGGCGGGCGGGGCGGCGCCGATGGGCTGTGACGGGGAGGCCATGGCTACTCGTAGATCTGGCGGTAGCGGCGGACGAAGCGGATCGAGATCGCGTTGAGCACCAGCGTCATGAGGAAGAGCGTGAAGCCGACCGCGAAGATCGTCTTGTAGCCGATGCTCCCGGTCGGGACGTCGCCCTTGCCGGTGGCGGCGATGAAGGCGGTCATCGTCTCGTAGGCCTCCCGCGGATCGACCCCGGTGTTCGGCACCTGGCCGCCGGCGACGAGCACGATCATCGTCTCGCCGATCGCCCGGGAGACGCCGAGGATGATCGCGGCGACGATGCCGGAGAGCGCTGCGGGGAACACGATCCGCATCGACACCTGCAGCCGCGAGGCGCCGAGGCCGAACGCCCCCTCGCGCAGCGACATCGGCACCGCCGACATCGCGTCCTCGGAGACCGACGCGATCGTCGGGAGGACCATGAAGCCCATGATCACGCCGGCGGCGAGGGCGTTGAACGTGCCGACGTCGAGGTTGAGGATGTCGTTGAGGATGTTCGGCGTGAAGAACGTCAGCGCGAAGTAGCCGAAGACGATCGTCGGGATGCCGGCCAGGACCTCGAGGAACGGCTTGATCACCTTGCGGACGCGGCGGTTGGCGTATTCGCTGAGGTAGATGGCGGCGCCGAGCCCGAGCGGCACCGCCACCAGCAGGGCGATCGCCGTGACCAGGAGCGTGCCGTTCACCAGCGGCCACACCCCGAACTGCGGATCGGAGAACAGCGGCGACCACTCGCCCTGGGTGATGTAGTCGACGATCGGCACCTCGGCGAAGAACTCGATCGTCCCGCCGAGCAGCGAGACGATGATCAGCGTCGTGGTCAGGATCGAGAGGATCGCCGCGGCGAACAGGCCGGCGTAGATGGCCTTCTCGCCGTAGTGCGGGCGGGAGGCGCCCAGGTTGACCCTGGGCGCCTCCGCGGCAGCCGTGGTGACAGGCGTGCTCACCCGCGTGGTCCTACTGCTGGCCCTCGGCCGTCGCGAGGTCGGCCTTCGCCTTGTCGGTCTGCTCAGGCGTCATCGGCACGATCTGCGCGTTCTCGGCGCTCTGCTGCGCGTTGGCGAACACGCTGTCGAGGAACGCCTTGACCTGCGGCTCCTTGACCGCGGCCGCGCTCGTGTACATGTACAGCGGGCGCGAGAGCGGCTTGTACGAGCCGTCCTGGATCGTCTCCTTGCTCGGCTTCACGCAGCCGGCGCCGCCGTCGACGGCGACGAGGTTCAGCTTGTCCTGGTTCTGCTCGTAGTAGGAGAAGCCGAAGTACCCGAGGCCGCTCTTGTCGCCGGACACGCCCTGGACGAGGACGTTGTCGTCCTCGGAGGGCTGGTAGTCCTTGCGGGTGTCGCCCTCCTCGCCGTTGATCTCCTTCGTGAAGAAGTCGAACGTGCCGGAGTCGGTGCCCGGGCCGTAGAGGCTGACCTTGGCGTCGGGGAACTTGGGATCGATCTGGTTGTAGTTCGTGACCTTCGAGCCCTTGTTCCAGAGGTCCTTGAGCTGCGCGGTCGTCATGCAGGCGATCTTCAGGTCGGGGTTGGTCACGACGGCGATGCCGTCGTTGGCGACCTGGAAGCCGGCGTAGGTCACGCCCGACTTCTTGCAGGCCGCGATCTCCTCCTCCTTGATCTCCCGGGAGGCGGTGGCGACCTGGATCTCCTTGTTGCAGAACTTCTCGAACCCGCCGCCGGTGCCGGACTCGCCGACGGTGACCTTGACGTTGGGGTTCTCGGACTGGAACTGCTCGGCGGCCGCCTGGGCGAACGGGAAGACGGTGCTCGACCCGTCGACGGCGACGTTGCCGCTGAGGTCGCTGCCGCCTCCGCCGCCGTTGTCGTCGCTGCCGCAGGCTGCAGCGCCGATGGCGAGCGCGCCGGCCGCGGCGACGGCGGCGATCAGACGAGACGTGGACAAGTGATGCTCCTTGGTGGATGGCATGAACGGGCGCGAGGCTCGCAGCCGCAGGGCGGCAGTCTGTTACCGACCTGTGGCGGGATTGTGAAAAGGGTGTGAAGGCTCCGGCGAGAAGCGGTATCCGAAGCCGACGTGGGTATGGATGAAATCCCAGTCGGGCAGGGCCTCCTCGAGCTTGGCCCGGACCTTGTGGACGTAGACGTCGACGGACCGGTCTCCCGGCCGCAGGGCGCCGCCCCAGACGAGCGCGTAGAGCTGCTCGCGGCTGACGATGCGGTCCAGACGGCCCGCCAGCGCGGTGAGCACGCCCCACTCCCGGACCGACAGGTTCAGCGGACGACCGTTGGCGAGGGCCAGCGACTCGCCGGGCCGGATCTCGAGTCCGCCGGCGCGCAGGATCTCGCCGTTCTGATCGAAAGCTGCCGCTTCCATGCTCGGTCGCAAGGCTCCCGCGCACGGGGGCCCGGAGCCGTTACCTGGTCGTGAAGCTCCTGTGAAAGACCTGTGAACCGGGCGTGGCGTGGTTGCGGCGCCCTCTAGGGTTGGTGTGGTGAGCCCAATCGGCACCCGCAAGGTCGACGACGGCCTCTTCGAGCTGTTCGAGGAGGCGGGTCGCAACATCCAGCGCTCGAGCCTCCTGCTGCGCGACATGCTGGCCGAGTTCCCCGACCGCTCGGGGCTGGCCCGCGACCTCCTGCTCGCCGAGCAGGAGGGCGACCGGATCACCCACGACATCATCCACCGGCTCAACGAGAACGGCCACGGCCGGCCGCCGATCGACTACAGCGACGCCTACGAGCTGGCCCGGGCGCTCGACGACATCGTCGACTACGCCGAGCAGGCCGGCGACCAGCTCGGCCTCTACGGCGTCGAGGCGACGATGGAGCAGGCCGTGCAGCTCGCCGAGGTGCTCGTCGGCGCCTCCGAGCAGGTGGCGCTGGCCCTGCGCAGCCTGCGGACCGGCGCCGACCTCTCCGAGCGGCTCGTCGAGATCCACCGCCTCGAGAACGAGGGCGACCGCCTGCGTCGCGACGGGGTGGCGTCGCTCTTCGCCAACGGCATCGACCCGATGATCGTCATCCGTTGGAAGGACATCTTCGAGTCCCTCGAGCAGGCCGTGGACGCGTGCGAGAGCGTCGCCCACTTGCTCGAGGGCATCGCGCTCAAGCGGCAGTAGCCTGCCGGTCGCGCGGGTGGCGGGCCCGCGTTCACATGATCTTCTCCGCCGTGTCACCGGGTGTTCACAGCCCTCGGAGGGGCCGCGCATACCGTGCGCCCCCACGTCGATGCTGCCGCGACTCCCCACCAGCGACCCGGCGCCCGCGGTTCTGTCCGCGGCCAACCTGGAGATCCTGCCCGGCGAGTATCAGGTCTTCGCCTCGGGCCAGCGCGTCGGCCTGACCGTGCGCGAGTTCCAGACGCTGTACGTCCTGGCCGAGCGGGCCGATCGGGTCGTGCCCCGCGACGTCATCTACGACCTCGTGTGGGGCGGCCCGATGGCCCATCGCGACCGCTCCGTCGACGTCTTCGTCCGCAAGGTCCGGCGCAAGCTGGCGGCGGCAGCGCCCGAGTGGTCGTACATCCACACGCACTTCGGGGTGGGGTACCGGTTCACGCCGCAGGAGCGTCGTGGCGACGACGACGCTCCGCC
>CAZEKK010000003.1:22298-26265 GCA_964512905.1 uncultured Solirubrobacteraceae bacterium | reverse complement strand
AGGGGCTACTCCAGCTCCCGCGGCGGGCCCTGCTCCTTGTCGAAGGCGCAGCGGAAGTTCTCGGGCTGGCCGACCGGCCGGGCGCCCGCGAAGCCGCCGCGGTTGCGGTTGTCGTAGACGGTCACGTACTGCAGCGTCTCGGGCGACGGGTTCGCCGGGAGCGGCACCGGATCGGGCTCGCCCTGCTTCGGATCGCCGCGCGAGCCCTCGCTGACGCCCATCGACCCGGCGGCGCTGGACCCCGCGGTCGTCGTGATGAGGGTCGCGCTCATCTCGCGGCGATCCTTGAGGCCGTCGGTGGGATCCTCGTCGATCGACGCGGTCAGGCGCGAATCGCCGATCGTGCCCGCGAGCCGCACGCGGTCGGCGGCACCGATGAGCTGGGCCGCGGTCGGCAGGTAGCCGCCGATCTCGGCGCACTTCTGGGTGGCGTAGAAGTAGTTGTTCTTGCCGATGTCCTCGTTCGGCACCGGGAACGGCGCCGACAGCAGGCACCAGGAGCCCATGTCCACGGCCTGCGCCAGGCAGTTCAGGCCGAGCGACGCCGCCGAGCGCCCGCCGACGCGGTCGGCGTTGCGGGCCGAGCGGACCTTGGGGATCGCGCTGGCCGGGAACTGGCGGCGCTTGTCGAGGCGCAGGATCCCGAACGGTCGCGGTTTGACGCTCGGGCCCGGGAGCACCGCGGTGCGGGCAGCCTCAGCCCACCCCGTCGTCGCGGCGACGAGCGCGAGCAGGGACAGGACGAGCGCGGCGACGCCGGCGTGGCGCGGGAATCGCTGGTTCATGGACGCCTCCTCGAAGGGCGGGTGGCTGGCGGGATGCGGGGTGCCGCGCGGGGGGCGCGGATCGACGGCGTGCGGACCGTGCGGGCAGCGCCCGCCGGGGTCGTGGTGCGGGTCGAGCGAAGCTGGCGGGCGCCGCGCGCGGTCACGACGGCCGGCAGCGGACGGCGGCGACCGCCGCCGCGCGGACGTCCCCGCGCCACCGCGGCGCCCGAGGCGGCCAGGACGACGACCATGGCGACGATGAGGCCGCCGGGCAGCCGCGACTCCTCCCGCGCGTCGTAGCGGGCGAACGCCGACTGCTGCTCGGGCGCGACCTCCTCCTCGCGCTTCTCCTCGACCTGGAACACCCGCGCGACGGCGCCGCCGGGCGGGATCGGCCGGGCGACGCCCGGGTAGGACGGCGGCGGCGTGGTGGGCGGCAGGCCGGGGGCCGACAGCGGCGGCAGGACGGCGGTGGCGAGTGGCGGCGGGGGGACGATCGCCGGCGGCGGCTTGACGGCGGGCTCGATCGGCGTCGGCGGCGGGACCGCGGCCACCACCGCCGGCGGCGGGGGCGGCGCCAGTGCCGGCGGGGGACTCGATGCCGGCGCCGGGGGCGGCGGCGCCGGATTCGATGGGACGGCCTGCGGCCTCCCGGGCGTGAAGCGGCCCGGCGCGAGCGGCCGGGTGCCGCATGGCCGCTGCACGCTGCCGGCCTGCACGGTGACGGTCGTCGCGTAGCGCAGCCCCCCGGCCTCGACGGTCACCGTGGTCTTGCCTGCATTGAAGGCGCAGAAGAGGCCCGAGGTCGCGTCGGTGATCGGCTTGTCGTCGCGCCCGAGCAGGGGCTTGCGCAGGTTGGTGGAGTTGGGGTCCTGGCGCACGAAGTCGCCGATGTCGGGATCCGAGGAGGTGAAGCGGTACTCGGGCGTCATCCGCGACACGCAGCCCGCCTGGACGCAGAGGTCGGGTGGGAACGACACGTACGGGCTGCCCCCGGGCGGGTTGGGCGACCCGCCGGCCGAGGCGCGGCCCCAGCGGTCGCCGGAGAGCGGCCGGCGCCCCAGACCCTGGAAGAGCGCGACACGGCTGCGGCGGATGAGCGTGCCGTCGACGGCCTGCAGGGCCAGGTCGTCGAGCAGCGGCACCAAGCGGGCCGCCACGGGCGCCCGGTTCGTCGCCGCGTCGCGCTTGGCCGCGTCGACCTCGAACAGCAGGTAGCCGGTGTCGCCGAACAGCTCGTCCGGCTGGGAGGTCGCGTTGCTGATCGGCGAGCGGTACGAGAGCGTGCCCGTGCCGAACGAGGGGATCGTCGTGGTCGAGCCTGCCGGGATGCGGACCGCGCGCTGCTCCTCGGGACGCTCGAAGAGGTACGCCGACGCGCCGTTGTCCAGGAGGATCCTGGCGACCTCGGGGCCGTCGGAGGCCGTGTTCAGGCTCGGCTGGATCCGTGGGTTGAGGTTGCGCGAGCCGACGACGATCGCCGGGATGCCCTTCGCCCTGGCGTCCTGCAGGACGGCGACGAGCCACGGCGTCTGGGGCTCAGCCGGGTTCTGGTAGGGGTCGCTGGCCGCGAGCGAGCCCTGCGAGTTGTCGATCACGACGACCCGCACGGTCCCCCCCGGGCCGGCGGAGTCGAATGCGTAGTGGGTGCGGGCCCCGCCGCCGCCGGCCCCGCCGGGGACGCCGCCGGTGCTCACGCCGCCGGGCGCGGCGCCAGCGCCGAAGGGCGCTGGAAAGCCGCCGAACGCGCCGGACACCGCCGCCGCAGACCCGCCCGCCGTATCCGCCGCCGAGAGCGCGGGATAGACGGGGAGCGCCGGCTGGCCGCCGAGGACCTGCGCGTAGCGGGCGGCCTCGCGCTCGGACAGCGCACCGGCGCCCGGTCGCAGCCGGCCGCCCGTCCACAGCAGCGCCCGCGGCGCGCCCGGCCGGCCGGCCAGCTCGGCCATCGTCGCCAGCGCCGCCTGGACGGTGCGGTCCGGGGCGATCCCCTGCGCCCGCAGGTCGGCGCACGGCGCCTCGCACTCGCCGTGGCCGGCGACGGCGAAGCGGGCCACGCCGTCGGCGAGCGGCACCGGCGACGCGGCTGCCGCCGGCGGGCCTGCGGGCTGGCGGCCCGGGTCGTAGCGGTAGGCACCGGCCGTCTGCACGCGGGCACGGTCGGCCCGGCCGAGGCCGCCGGCCGCCGAGGAGCCGCGTCCGGCGCTGTCGGCCTGGCCGCTCCAGCCCCCGACGGCCCAGCCCCCGCCGCCCGCGTCGAGGTCGAAGGCGAGGATCGGATCGGACTTGATCGGGCGGTCGGGCCCCGAGCCCGCGAACGCGGTGTGCTGCTCGTCGCGCCAGCCGTCGGCGGTCTCGCGCAGCAGGTAGCCGTCGCCGGGAAGCGGGAACGGCGGCAGGATCGGCGGCGGGACGTTGGGATCCGGCGGCGGGAGTTCATCGGCCTGGGGGTAGGCGATCTGGGGCACGACCGAGGCGACCGCCCGGACCGCGCCGCCCTCGCGGAAGGCGCCGAGCGCGACGACGGTGGCGCCGGGAAGCGGCTGGTCGGCGAACCGCCACGGGCTGCCCGCGCCGTCGCGGACGATCACCACGTCGCGCCCGGCCGCGACCGCGCCGCCGTCGGGCAGGCCCGCCACGGCGAACAGGCGCGGCGACCCCGACCGCACGGTGTCGAGCAGGGCCGCGGCCCCGGCATCGACCTGCCAGCCGCCGCCGGAGTTCACGAGCAGGCTCGCACCGGCGGCGACGATCGCCTGGCGCCCGGCGAAGGCGATCTGGGTGAGGTCGGTGTCGCCGACGCCGCCCGGCAGCGCCTCCTGCTCCCAGGTCTTGCCGTAGCGGAGCAGCGTGCCCGCCTTCCCGACCGCGTAGCCCCGATCGGGATCGACCGGATCGAAGGCGACGTCCATGAGGTTGGCCTCGAGGCCCGGCGGCGCCGCCGGATCGCGTTCCCAGAGGTCGGTCTCGGCCCGCCACAGCCACATCGCCCCGAGGTCGCCGACCGCGTGGGCGCGACCGGCCTCCGGCCAGGCCGCGCCGCGCAGCAGCGGCCGCGACACCGCGCCGCTCGAGGTCAGCAGGAACTCGCGCTCCCACCCGCGGCCCTGCGCATAGCGGGCGACGCCGCCGTCACCCCCGACAGCCAGCGCCGCCGACCCGAGCGCGCCGGGCGCCGCACCGGGCGCCGACACGATCGC
>CAZEKK010000003.1:14045-22198 GCA_964512905.1 uncultured Solirubrobacteraceae bacterium | reverse complement strand
AAGGACCGGTAGCCGCGCTGCGAGGAGATGCGGGCGTTCAGGCCGAAGTCGCAGACCCCCGGGGCGTCGCACCACGATCCGCGGACCCGCCCGCCGGCGGCGTTGGGATCGAAGAACAGGGTGGCGTCGTAGCGGGCCCCGCCCTTGTCGAGGCCGGCATCGATCCAGACGCCGTCGGCCGTCGCCGTGAGCGGGTCCGCGGCGCCGCCGAGCAGGCGCACGCCGCTGACGCCCTCCGCCGGCGTGGCGCCGTCGGCGAAGACGGGGGCGGCGAGGTCGCGCTCCTTCCAGACCGGGCTGCCGGCCTCCAGCACGCGCTGGAAGAGCACGATGCCGCGGCTGGCGGCGTCGGCGGCCCGTGCCACCATCCAGGCGTTCGTGGCCGACGTCGCCGCGACCGCCAGCGGCTGCAGGAAGGCCTCCGATCCCACCGGGACCTGCACCGGCTCGCGGGTCCAGGTCAGCCCGTCCCAGCGCAGGATCGCGTCCTCGACGTCGCGCCCCTGGGGGGCGATGAAGACGCCGGTCCGGTTGCCGTCGTCGAACGCGGCCATGGCCACGGCGCCGGCGCCGCGATCGCCGGCCAGCGTCTCGGCGGGATCGCCGCCGGACGCGGGCAGCAGCACCGCCGGCCCCGGCGCGTCGAGCACCTTGAAGCGGCCGCCCGGCTCCTTGACGAGCACGACGGCCTGCCGGTCGACCGGGCGCCGCGTGTCCCGGCCCACGAGCACGCCGCCGCCGGCCGGTGTGATCCGCGGGGACAGCGGATTGGGCACGGGGCCGCGGTACGGCGAGCCGGACTCGTCGACCGGGGTCTCGACGACCCGCCAGAGGCCGCCCGACCGGCTGCGCAGGAACGCGAGCTGCGGGTCCGGCGAGGAGGGGTCCGGAACCGGCGCGAACTCGACCGGCCGCCCCGCGACCGCGCTGCCGACCGTGATCGGAAGCTGGCGGTAGGCCCAGGCGTCGCCGGTCTGGGCCGCCGCGCCCATCAGGACGGTCTCCGAGTCCGCCGAGCCGAGGGTGGGCTCCGGCACGACGCCGCCGCCGTCGGCCGAGACGGCGCCGGGCGGCGTGGGCCCCAGCAGCGCGGCGAGCATCGCCAGCGTGGCCGCGAGGACGGCCACGGCGGCGGGCAGCGCGCGCAGGCGCGCCCGCATCACGTGGTCACCACGTCGTCGCCGCCGCCGGTGGTCGGCGCGGTGCGCCCGACCTCGGTGAGGTCGAAGCGCAGCCGGGTCGGCCAGCGCTTGGGGTTCAGCTTCAGGCGCACCGTGCGGCTGCCCGGGGCGAACAGCCGCTTGGGCGTGCGCGCAACGACCCGCGCCCCGCGGGACGCGATCAGCGCGAGCCGCACCCGGCGCACGACGCGGAAGCGCAGGATCAGCGTGCGCCCGCGGACGGTGCTGCGAACGCCGCGCAGCGCCGGCGGCAGGGGCTTGCCGCGCTTGGCCTGCGTGGCTGGCCTGGGCTTCTCCGGCACGACGGCGGGCGGCGCGAACAGCTGTGAGTCGTCTGCGGGCGGCGCGTCGGGGATGAACTGCTCGGCGGCCTCGTTGGGCCGGAAGGTGATCGGCTGCGCGAACGCCGGATCGGTGTCCTGCGGCACCGGGCTCCCGTCGGTGTAGTGGAAGAGCCAGCCGCCGTAGGTGGCCAGCCAGCAGTCGTTCGGCGCCGGGCAGGCGACCTTCGTCGCGGAGCCGCGCCCGGCCCCGCTGACCGGGAGCCGCGTCACGGCGGCGGTGCCGTCGCCCTGGATCAGCGCAACCGTGGCCTTCGCGTTGGCGCTGCGCCGGTCGGCGAACGGCTGCACGGCGGCCAGCGCCGTCGTCGTGCCTGGCAGGACGGCCAGGTCGGCGATCCGGTCGGTCGCCCCGAACAGGCCGGCGTCCAGGGGCAGCTCGAACCACTGGCCCACCACCGGGTTGCGGCGCAGCGCGATCGGCGGGCGGGCCACGGCGCCGTCCGTCGCGGGCGCGGGGCCGGACGCCGCGCCGCCGCCTCCGGCCCACGTCTCGCTGCCGTCGGTGGAGAGCGCGAGCAGTTCGGTGCCGTCGGCGGGGACGCCGGAGATGTCGGCCGGCGTGAAGGGATCGTTGGCGAACTGGCCGGCGACGACCGTGTGCAGCAGGCGCGGCTTGGGCGTCTCGGGCTCGGCCAGCTCGACCGGCTCGGTCGTGTTCTCGGCCCGCCGCCCGACGAAGGTCGACTCGATCAGCCCGCCGGGCACGGCCACGAGGTCGCTGACCCCCCGGCCCTGCGGGCCGTAGCTCGTCGTGAGCGTCGCGCCATCCCAGCGCAGATGGAAGGCGCCGACCCGCGAGCCGGTCGGGTCGGCCGAGCCGACGCCCGCGAACCAGCAGTCGTTCGGACCGGCGCACGCCGCCGCCGTCATCTGGCGGAACGGGTCGGCGGACTGGTCCGGCGTGCTGAAGGACCCGACCACCTGGCCGTCCTTGACGTGGCAGAGCGCCGTGCCCGACCCGATCCGCGGCTGCGAGGGCGCAGTCACGATCCAGAACTCGGTCGGCCCCGCCCAGGCGATGCGGGTCGTGTCGGCGGTGCCGCCGCACACGGTCGTGTACTGCCGCCAGCTCACGCCGTCGTAGAGGAAGAGGCCGCGGGGGACCGCCGCGTTGCCCTCGACGGCGAGCAGGCAGCGGTTGCGCGCCCAGCACTGCAGGTCGCCCGGAGCGCCGAGCGGCACCTTGAAGGTGGCGCCCGGCGGCGGCGCGGGCTGCTCGAGGCGCCAGGTCGGCTGCGCCGGCGCCGGCGCAGCGCCGGCGAGCCCGGCCATCGCCGACGCCGCGGCGATCGCCGCCGCGATCGCCGCGCGGCGGACGCGCCGTATCCGGCCGCCTGGCTTTCTGAAGCGGGTCCTACGCCCCGCCCTCATTGCGGGCCCCCCGCGCGTTGCGCCGCTCGATGTGGGTGATCTCGTGGATCTCCACGCGCTCGACGGTGGCGAGCACCGCGTCGAGCGCGACGCCGGAAAGCGTCTCGTGCTCGAGCAGCGCCGCGGCGGTCTCGTTCACGGCGTCCCAGTTGCGCCCGAGGATGATCTTCGCGCGGGCCTCGGCCTCGCCGCACAGGCGCTCGACCTCGCGGTCGATCAGCTCGAGCGTCGCCGGCCCGACCGAGCCGAGCTCCTGCAGAGAGGCGCCGAGGAAGACTTCGCCGTCGCGCTCGCCGATGGTCACCGGGCCCAGCTCGTCCGACATCCCGAAGGACGTGACCATCGAGCGGGCCACCTGGGTGGCCATGTGCAGGTCGTCGTGGACCCCGGTCGAGAGGTGGCCGAAGGCGAGGTGCTCGCCGGCCGCCCCGGCGGCGATCGACGTCAGCTGCCGCAGCAGGTCGGGCTCCTGCATGATCACCTGGTCGCGGTCGGTGAGCATCTCGGCCGAGGTGCCGAGCTGGCGTCCGCGGGCCACGATCGAGAGCTTCTGGGCCGCGACCTTCTGCCCGATCGACCGGGTGACCACCGCGTGGGAGGCCTCGTGGATGGCGATGACCCAGCGCTCGTCCTCGGTGAGGATGTGGCTCTTCTTCGCCGGCCCGGCGACCACGCGGTCGATCGCCTCCTCCAGATGCGCGTGGGTCAGGTCCTCGCGCCCTTCGCGCACGGCGAGCAGGGCGGCCTCGTTGATGAGGTTGGCCAGTTCGGCGCCGGAGAAGCCGGGGCACAGCTTGGCGATCTCGGTCAGGGACGCGTCGGGCGCCAGCGGGCGGTCGCCGCAGTGCAGCCGCAGGATCTCGAGCCGGCCGTGGACGTCGGGCACGTCGACCGTCACCTGGCGGTCGAAGCGACCGGGGCGCAGCAGCGCCGGATCGAGGATGTCGGGCCGGTTGGTGGCCCCCATGACCACCAGGCCGGCGTCGCCGCCGAAGCCGTCCATTTCGACGAGGAGCTGGTTGAGCGTCTGCTCGCGCTCGTCGTTGCCCTGGCCGACGCCGGCGCCGCGCTTGCGCCCGGCGGCGTCGAGCTCGTCGATGAAGATGATCGCCGGGGCCGCCTTGCGGGCCTTCGCGAACAGGTCGCGCACGCGCGCCGCGCCGACGCCGACGAGCGACTCGACGAACTCCGAGCCCGACAGCGAGAAGAACGCCGCGTCGGCCTCGCCGGAGGTCGCCTTCGCCAGCAGCGTCTTGCCGGTGCCGGGCGGGCCGACGAGCAGGACGCCCTTGGGCGCGCGGGCGCCGAGGCGGGCGTACTTGCCCGGATCGGCGAGGTAGTCCTTGATCTCGCGCAGCTCGACGACGGCCTCGCCGGCGCCGGCGACGTCGGCGAACGTCACCTGGTTGCGGTCCTTCTGGCCGCGCTTGCGGCCCGTGCCCGCCCAGGCGGAGAAGGCGGCGAAGCCGCCCGAGCCGTCGTCGGCGCCGACCCGCGTGAAGTAGGCGAACAGGCAGACGAGCAGCAGGATCGGGATGAGGAACTGGACGATGATGCCCCGCTCCTCCTTGAACGCCTGCTGGTCGACGTCGACGGTCACGCCCTCCTGCGTGAGCTGCCGGATCACCGACGACGTCTGGGCGTCCGAGCCGGGGTAGGCGGCCCAGTAGGTCTTGCCGTTCGTGGCGTTGATGACGACGCGCGCGTCGGCGTCCAGGAGCACGGCCGTCGCGACCTGGTTTGCCTGCGCCAGTTCGATGGCGCGTGAGATCGGGATCTGCTCGCCGGGGGACGAGGGCTGGATCGATCCGAGCAGCGCGAAGAAGGTGATGGCCAGGATCACCGACGCGGCGAGCAGGAAGGTCGAGAGCGGGTCCTTGATCGTCGACTTCCAGATCCACGCGGCTCCCGTCTTGAATGCCTCCCAGGTGGGGCTGGGCGGCTTCTTTCCCGCCGCCTTGGCGAGACCGTCCTGGCGGGCCGCGGTGGTGGTGGGCTTCTCGCTCTTCGTGCTCAACGGTCGTCCTGGTTTCGGTGTGGATCGACGGATGTCGATGTCCTGCGACGCGGCGGACGCCCGGACCTCTCGGCGAAAGGCCCGGGCGCCGCGTGCGTCAGGTGCCGCCGGGAGCCGCTACTTCGCGGACCCCTTGATCGTCACGACCTTGGTGCGGCTGTTCGCCGCGCCGCCGGTCGGCGTGAAGGTGACGCGGATCGTCACCCGCAGGCGCTTGACCTTCCTCAGCGCGGCCTTGCCCGCCGCGTTGAGGCGCACGGTGACCCGCACCGTGCCGGCCCGCGAAACCCTCGCCTGCAGCGAGCCGACCGTGCGGCGAACCGTCCGCCGCCCGCTCTTCACCGACGCGGTCGCCGCGCCGACGACGCGCCCGGCGCCGGGGAGGCGCAGGCCGATCGTCACGTTCCCGTTCTTGGCGACCGTGGCGGTCGGGATCGAGAACGCGTTGCTGGGACGCGCCGGGGGCGGAGGCGGAGGCGTGCCGCCGCCGCCGGGCGGCGGAGGCGGAGGCGGAGTCCCGCCGCCGCCGCCCGCGGCGTCACCGGCCTTGTTCCAGCCGACCGACGCGATGCCGGCGGCGGCGACCGACTGGATCGCCAGCGGCAGCGGGCTGTAGTCGTTGGCGAACAGGATCGACTGTCCGCCGATGCCCACCACGTTGGTCCAGTAGTCCTTCACCGACCGGGCCTTCTGCTCCTCGGCGGCCGTGTTGCCCCACACCGGAGCGTTGTCGTCGAAGACGAGGCCGAAGGTGAGCGTGCAGATCGGGTAGCCGGAGGCCGGATCGACCCCGGACACCGGCGCCCAGTCGCCGAGCGTCGGATCGCCGTTGGGCGAGGACGCGGCGCTCGGGATGTTGTTGAACGCCACCGTGTTGCAGTTGGCGCCCTTGTTGCCGTTCTTGAACGACGCAGCGTCGGCGGTGGGCTCGGCGAACGCGGCGCTCGCGTTCGCCACCGGGATCCAGAACTTGTCGTTGTCGCTGGTGTTCGGAGTGATCTGGAAGCCCTTCGAGCGTGCCGTGGCCAGATCGGCGTAGCCGATCGACCCGTCGGTCGCGTTGACCTTGTCCATCAAGGCGCCGTTGCCGTTCGCGCAGCCGGTGACCAGGTTGGGCCCGTTCGGGCCGGTCACGTTCGGCGTCCCGGCGTTGTTGTCGCAGTCGTGGCTCGAGACGGTCGCGTTCGGCCACGTCCGCGTGTCGGGCGTGATGTACGTCGTCAGCCACCCGCGGCCGTTGTTCAGCGCACGCAGGTAGTCCTTGAACGCGAACGACGTGCCGGAGTCGTCGAAGCGCACGACGCGCTTGATCGGCACCTGGCAGTCGGTGTCGGTATTCAGGGTCGGGAACACCTCGGCCCACGTGTCGTTCGCGGCGTCGCCGTTCCAGACCGCCTCGAACTCGGCCCGCGTGAACTTGATGCGGTCGGTCTGGTCGACCGCCGCGGCGTCCACCCGGCTGCCGGCCGGGAGCAGCGTGCGATCGCAGTTGTCGGGCCAGTTGACCACCGTCACGACCGACCCGGCAGCGGCCGGGATCACGTGGATCTTGCCCTCGTCGCCGACGGCGTCGGTGCCGAGGTTCATCTGCGCCTGGCCCGCGGGCGTCGGCGGCTCGTCGGTCATGCCGAACCGCGGCGGCTGGTTGCGGGACTGGCTGCCGTCGGCGTTCGTGCCGGTGCGCTCCCCCACGGCCCGGCGTCCGGCGCCGCTGCCCTGGGCCTCGTAGGTCACGCCCGGAGCCGAGCCGACGTCGAGGCAGAAGCTGGTCGTGAAGTTGTTGATCCAGCTCGTGTGGGCGGTCGCGGCGAACGAGGCGCCGCGGCCGATGATGCTCGCGCCCTGGCACTTGCCGGTCGTGAACGCGGCCTGGGCGCCGGGTGCCGGCAGCAGGGCCACGGCGGCCGCGGCGCCCGCCAGGGCGGTGACGGCCGCGCGTCGCCGGCGTCGTGCCGGGCTCGCTGCTGGAAACGGACTCATGGGTGCGAAGCGTCCTTTCGGTTGGGACTGGCCTGAGACGGCAGGCACTCTCGACGCGCGCGGCGCCGGCTTCAAGACCCGTTCACGGAAGCGACACGCGGCGATCACAAGCTGGTCGCAACTCGTTCTCCAAACCTTCACCACTCACCGCCCCTGCCTCGTGCCGCGCGCGAGCGCGAAGGTGACGCGGACCGTGCGCGAGACCGCACGTCCGCGCGCCGGGACGTAGCGGACGGTGGCCGTGGCCCTGACCCGCTCGCCGCGGCGCAGCCGCGCCCGCACGGCCGCGGACGGCCGCAGGGTCATGGTCAGGCGACCGGCGCGGCGGGGCTTGGCGCTGGCGCGCGCCACCGTCGACGTCCGCGTCCTGCCCTTGACCCGCCGCGACGCGCGTGCCGCCGCGGCCAGGCGGCCCGGCCCGGGCACGGCCACGCGCAGGCTGACCGAGCCGTCGGCGCGCCGCGCCGCCGACACGCTGAGCCGGCGGGGCGCCGGCTCCGGCGGCGGCAGCTCCTCGACCACGCCGGGGCCGGCGGGCGGCGGCGGTCGCGGCGGCTCCTGCCCCGGCTCGAGCTGGCGCGTGATCACGAACGCGTCCGGGCGCTCGTTGGCGTCCCCCACGACGAGGTTGGACGCCGTGGCGACGAACGCGACCCGCCCGCCGTCGGCACTGACCGAAACCGCACGGTCGACGTCGCCGTTGGCATCGCCGCCGTCGATCGAGCGCAGCGCGCGTTCGATCGTGCGGGTCGGGAGATCGATCACGAACAGGTCGCGGACCGAGGGGAAGGTGCGCCGAGGCCCGATCGGGCGCAGCGTCGGCAGGACGAACGAGATCCGGTTGGTCGTGATGGCGATCGTGCGGCCGTCCGCGGAGATCGCCACCGCCTCGATCGGCGCGCTGACCGACGAGTCCCCGGGGTCGCCCTCGCGAGTCAGTTCGAGCGTCCCGGCCTTGCGCGACACGCCCGGCGACATGTCGGTCACGAAGAGGTCGGTCCACGCCCCCGGGGCGATCGTCGGGCGCTGGCCGGCTGCCGTCAGCACCGCGACGGTGCGCCCGTCGGCGCTGAGCGCCGGCGGCGTGTTGATGATCTGGCCGCGGGCCGCCTCGTTGTCGGTCAGCGGGCCGTAGCAGGGGCCGGTCGCCTCAGGGTTCTGGAGGACGAACGTCGACGGGCTGCAGGCCGGATCGTCGAGGTCCACCGGGCCGGTCACCCGCCGCGTGGGCGCCGCCGGGCCGTCGGCCACCCGGCGCCA
>CAZEKK010000003.1:8012-13945 GCA_964512905.1 uncultured Solirubrobacteraceae bacterium | reverse complement strand
CGCGGGCAGGTCGCTGGCCTCCTGCGTGCGGAAGGCCACGCGCTGCCCGTCGGCGCTCAGCGCAGCGCCGCGGGTGACCTCGGCCCCGGGGTTGCGGCCGGGGAGCGGATCGGGCCGCGGCGCGTAGGCGGCGGGGATGCTGCCGCCGTCCCGGGCCGACACGAGGTCGTAGGCGCCCGGCGCGCCCGCGGCGGCCGCCATGTCGCGCACGTAGACGTCGATGTTGTCGTTCGTGTCCGCAGGAACGAGGCGCTCGGCGGTCGAGAAGGCGACGTAGCGGCCGTCCGCCGACACCGACGGGTTCTGCGCGCCGCGCAGCAGGAGGTCGTTCGTGGCCTCGTCGCGCTGGTCGCCGCCCGCGACGAGGTCGAGCGCCCGGGTCTCCAGGTCGATGCGGAACACCCCGCCGGCCCGGTAGCGCCCCGGCGGGTCGGGGTCGTCGTCGGCGAAGAGGTTCCGGGCGCGGGTCTGGATGACCGCGTAGCGCCCGTTCGCCGAGACCGCGGCGTACTGCGTCGCGTCGTCGGCCTGCTCGAGGCGGGCGTAGGACGCCGACGCCAGGAACGCCCCGTCGCCGTAGTAGGCCTGGGCGCCCGGCGCCGCGGCGAGCAGGCAGGCGACGGTCGCCGCGACGGTCGCGACGGCGAGCGCCGTCCGCAATGCCCGCGACGTGGCCGTCGCCGCACCAGTCGACCGCGGCACCGGCGAGCCGGCACTGCCCTCACCGAGCGACGGCACGCCCAGCGATGGCACCGCCCGCACGCTCATCTCACCCTCACCTTCAGGTTGATTGTCTGCCGGTTCCCGACCTGGTCCACGGTGGCGACGCGCAGCCGGTACGTGCCGGCGCGGGCATACCGGTGCACGGGCCGGGTGCCGCCGCGCGACCGCCGCCCGTCGCCCCAGCGCACGACCGTCGCGCCGGTCTCGACGCCCGAGACCTCCCGGCGAACCCCGTCGGTGATCCGCAGCCGCAGCCTGCGGCCCGAGGCGCGCGGAGCGATCACCCGCGGCGCGGTCCGGTCGACCTTCACCGTCGCCGGGACGCTCTCGGTCTGCTGGCCGCGCGTGTCCTTGGCAATCACCTTGATCTGCGAGACGCCGTCGGGGAGATCGTCGGGGCCGAGCAGGACGCGGCGCCGGCGGCTGTCGCTGCGCACGACGTCGTCGTCGACGGCCACGTCGTACTGGACCGGCGTGACCGCGTTGGGCGAGACGTCCCAGGTGATCCGCACCCGGCGGTCCCGGACGAAGTCGATCGGCGTCTGGACGGTGAAGACCGTCGGCGGCGCGTCGATCACCACCCCGGCCACCTGCCCGAAGCTCTGGCCGCCCTGGTGGAAGGCGATCGCCGCATCCCCCAGTCCGGAGCCGGCGATGAGCAGGCCGTTGACGGGCCCGCCCCGGGTCGCGGCGGCGAACTGCGTGTCGTCGACGCCGTCGGCGCCGCCTTCGCGCACGGCGACGCCGTTCCCGTCGGCGGTACGCACCTTCCAGGCGGCATCGAGGGCGCGGCTCTCGGTCGACAGGCGCACGACCGGGTCGCCCGGCACCGCGCTGCCGCCGTCGTCGAGGCGCTCCGCCGGCTTGACGCCGTCGTCGTCGCCGCGGACGAGGTAGCTGGCGGCACCGAGGCCGAAGGCGGTCGCGAAGGCGCCGCTCGGGGAGACGCCCACGCTCACGGCGGATGGGGTCCCCGCCGGGCCCGCAGCGCCGCCGCCGTCGGCGAGCACGGGCGTCCCGAACGCCTTGGCGGCATCGTCGAAGGCCTCGGGGATGCGGCCCACCAGCACCCGGGGCCTGGTGATCGCGGTGCCGGCCGCGGGCTGCTGGCGAAACGCGATCGCGCCCTGCCCGAAGCCCGCCACGTCGAGGGCGAACTGGTCGGCGGGGGCGCGCAGCGGCCGGTTCCCCCACGACTGAGGGCTGACGATGAGGGGCACGCCCATCGTCTGCGTGAAGATCCGCCGCGCCCAGATGCGGTCGACGAACTCGTCGTCGGGCTCCTGCCAGGCGACGATGCCGTTGCCATTGACGTCGACGCCCACCTGCGGCGCGTTGCGCGCGGTCGGGGACCGCACCGGCGCCGCCTGGTTGCGGTCGATCGGGATGCCGAAGACCGACCAGTACGTGCCGGTGTAGCGGGCGACGCGGATGTCGCCGTCGACGTAGCCGGCGGGGAGCGAGGCGCTCGGCGCGCCCCCGTTCGGCAGGTAGCGGTAGACCACAAGCGCCTGGCCGGCGCGGTTCATCGAGACCGACGGCCACGTGCCCGTCGCCTCGCCGACGTTGAGGTCAAGCGGGACGGGCAGGCCGAAGCGGGTCGCGCCCGGATCGAGTGTGGCCGAGAAGAGGCGGTCGGTGTTGGCGCCGAACTCCTGCACCCAGACGACCACGAGGCGACCGCCGAGCGCCGCGGCGATCCGTGGCCACGAGGAGTCGAACCGCTGGCCGACGTCGACGCGCTGCGGGGCCTGCCAGCGTCCGTCGTCCAGGCGCGAGACGAAGACGTGCGCGCGGCCGCCGACCCGCTTGCGGTAGACCATCCCGCCGGACCCGTCCTCGGCCATCGCGACGCCGCCGACGTCCACGACGTCGGGCGAGGGGCCGTCGATGGTCTGGGCCTCGAGGATCTCGGCGCGGGCGGCGGCGGGCACTGCGAACGCGAGCGCCGCCGCCGCGCCGCAGACGATTGCGCGCAGGAGCACGCGCCTACGGTGGCGCGCGCCGGGCGCCAGCCTGTGAACGAGCCGCGACGATCTGGTGAACGGGTGGTGTCGTTCGTGTGAATGCAGCCGCGGCGCGCGCGTCGAACCGGCGCCTCACGCCGCCGACACGCGGACGCCGTTCGGCGCGCGCCGCCGGCTTCACCACTTCGCCACAACTTCTTCTCCACTCCGCAACGCCCTGTTCACTCGACCACGGCGGGGCTCCCACACACTCGGGCAGGTCCGGCAGGCGGCGCGCGTTTCGCCTGCCCCAGACGCTCGAACTCGAGGAAAGGACCGACTCCCGCCGTGTCACGCATCCGTCTCACCGTGGGCCTCGCCGCGCTGGCAACGACGCTCGCCGTCGCGCCCGCCGCCCAGGCCAAGCCGACGATCACGATCAGCGGCTCGACGTCGCTGTACCCGCTCCTGGTGCCGCTCGCCAAGGCCTTCAAGGCGAAGGCGGGCTTCCGCATCCTGCAGGGCGGCTCCGACATCGGCATCGCCGACGTCGCCCGCGGCCGCGTCACCCTCGGCGCGTCCTCGCGCGATCCGCAGCCCTCCGACCCGGGCGGCCTCGTGTTCAACAAGATCGCCCGCGACGGCGTCTGCATCATCACGAACAACGGCAACCCGCTCGGCAACCTCAGCCAGGCGCAGATCCAGGCGATCTTCTCCGGCCGGATCCGCAACTGGCGCCAGGTGCCCGGCGCCCGGGCGAGCGGCCCGATCGACCTCGTCGTGCGCACCGCCGCCTCGGGCACGCAGGACGCGTTCCAGAACATCTTCATGGGACAGAACCTCCGCGTCGCCGGCAGCGCGAGCCAGAAGGCGTCCAACGGCCTCGTCCAGCAGTCGGTGCGGTCCAACCGCAACGCGATCGGCTACGTGTCGTTCGACTTCACCCGCGGCACGCACACCGTCGCCTACCGCGGCGTCCCGTGCACGTTGCGCAACGCGAAGGCCGGCGTCTACGGCGGCGTGCGCAACTTCTGGCTGGTCTCCCGCGGGCGGGCGACCGGCGCGGCGCGAGCGTTCATCGGCTTCGTGCGGTCGAACGCCACGGCCCGCCGCATCGTCTCCACCGAGTGGGTGCCGCTCCGGTAGCGCCGCATCGGCTGGATGGAGGCCACCACGACAGCCCAGCCCTCCCCCCCGCGCCGGCCCGCCGCCGGCGCGGGGGCGTCCGGGCGCCCCGGCGGCTCCGGGGCCGGGCAGGACCGGCGCGCCGAACTCGTGCTCGGCGCGCTGGCCTGCCTCGTGCTGGCCCTGATCGCCGGGATGGTGATCTTCGTCTTCATCAAGGCGTGGCCGTCGTTTGCGAACAACGGCCTGAAGTGGTTCGGGTCCGGCGGCAACGTCGACCAGCAGCTTCAGGACATCTTCAACTCCCCGGCCAACCCGGACGCCTACGTCTACAAGCTGCGCGCCTGGCCGCTGCTCTACGGCACCCTGCTCATCACCGCGGGCTCGCTGCTGATCGGCGTGACCGCCGCGGTGCTGGCCTCGATCTTCATCGTCGAGTTCGCCCCGCCGCGCCTCAAGAAGGTCCTCGAGCCGGTCGTGCGGCTGCTGGCCGCCACGCCGTCGGTGATCTACGGGCTGATCGGGATCCTCGTGATCGTCCCCTGGGTCGGGCGCGATCTCATCAGCACCGAGCGCAAGGAGTCAGTGCAGAACGTGATCCAGCTCAGCGGCGAGAGCATCAGCGTGGCCGTGCTGATCCTCACGATCATGATCACGCCGATCATGATCGCCATCATCGTCGACGCCCTGCGCCGTGTGCCCGGGGGGTGGACGGAGGGGGCCGCCGCGCTGGGCGTGAACCGCTGGCGGGTGATGTGGACCATCTCGGTGAAGGCCGCCCGGCCGGCGATCATCGCCGCCGCGGTGCTCGCCACCGCACGGGCGCTCGGCGAGGCGATCATGCTCGCGATGGTGTCGGGCTCGGTCGGCTTCGCCCCCAACCCGGTCGACGGCATCACGTTCTTCTTCGAGCCGACCCGGCCGCTGGCGGCGACCATCGTCCAGAACGCCGAGGGCCTGACGGTCGTGCCGTTCGGCCAGACGCTGTACGCGTTCGCCGCCGTCCTGCTCGTCTCCGCCGGGCTGCTGTCGTTCGCCGGCTGGGCCGCCAAGCAGCCGCTCAAGAAGTACGGAGTGCAGGCCTGATGGCTGCCGTGCCCGGCGCCGCGCCGGCCCCCGTCGCGCCCGGCCCGGCGCACTCGGGCGCCCGCGAGTCCACCGCCACCTGGCGGCTGTCGGACCGGATCGGGCTGGGCCTCTGCTGGGCCGCGGGCATCGGCCTGTGCCTCACTGCAGCGGCGATCGTGATCTTCATGTGCATCAAGGGCATTCAGTTCCTGCGCCCCGAACTGCTGATCGAGCGCCCGGTGGCCACGCTGGACCAGAGCAAGAGCGGCGGCTTCCTCGATCCGCTCATCGGCACCTTCCTGCTCACCTTCATCGGCGTGATCATCGCCGCCCCGATCGGGATCGCCACCGCGGTCTGGCTGAGCGAGTACGCCCGCCCGTTCTGGCTGGCGCGGCTCGTGGAGTCGGGCGTCGAGGTCGTTGCCGGGACGCCGAGCATCGTGCTGGCCATCTTCGGCCTGATCCTGTTCCAGCAGTCGCTGTTCAGCTGGATGTCGTTCACCGCCGAGGGCGGCGCCGTGTTCGGGCGCTCCTTCCTGACCGCCGGAGCCATGATGTCCCTGATCGCGCTGCCGCTGATCGTCGGCGCCACCCGCGAGGGCCTGCAGGGAATCCCGGCCCACGTGCGCGAGGCCTCCTACGCCCTGGGCAAGTCGAAGATCGCGACGATCCGCCGCGTGCTGATCCCGGCGGTGCGCCCGGCGATCGGCACCGGCGCGGCGCTCGGCATGGGCCGGATCGCCGGCGACACGGCGATCGTCGTCATCCTGCTCGGCGCCTCAGGCCTGCAGCCCGAGGGCGACCTGCCGATCGTCAGCACCCTCACCGGGACCGGCAGCACGCTGACGAGCTACGTCTTCAACAACTCGCCGGCCGGCGAGGGCAACGCGCCGGAGAAGGCCTACGCCGCCGCCTTCGTGCTGCTGCTGATCGTCGTCTTCTTCAACTTCGTCATCGACACGATCGCGACGAAGCGCCAGCGAGAGGAGCGGGCCGCATGGAAGGGATGATTCCGCCGCCGATCCGGCGCATCGTCGTCGACGAGGAGCCGACGGTCGTCGCCCCGCCGCC
>CAZEKK010000003.1:2874-7912 GCA_964512905.1 uncultured Solirubrobacteraceae bacterium | reverse complement strand
TCGAACGGCCACGGATCGGCGTCCCCGGTGGCCGTCGGCGTGCCCAAGCGACGGGTCCAGTCCGCCGGGCCGGCCACCGAGCGCATGGCGACCATCGACCTCTCGATCGCCTACGGCGAGAAGTACGCCGTCAAGGAGGTCTCGCTGCCGGTGCGCCGCGGCGAGGTGCTCGCGCTGATCGGCCCGTCGGGCTGCGGCAAGACGACGCTGCTGCGCTCCCTCAACCGCCTCGTCGAGCTGACGGCCAGCGCGCGGCGCGAGGGCACGATCACGCTCGACGGCCAGGACGTCGACCAGCTCGAGGTCACCGCGCTGCGCCGCCGCGTGAGCATGGTCTTCCAGCAGCCCAACCCGTTCCCGATGAGCGTGTTCGACAACGTCGCCTATGCGCTGCGCGAGCAGGCCAAGAAGCGACCGCGCAAGCACGAGGTGCAGCCGGCGGTCATCGACGCGCTGGGGCGCGCGGGCCTCTACGACGAGGTCGCCTCGAACCTCGCCCATCCGGCGCTGCGCCTGTCGGGCGGCCAGCAGCAGCGGCTGTGCATCGCGCGCTCGCTCGCCGCCGGCCCCGAGGTCCTCCTGCTCGACGAGCCCTGCTCGGCGCTGGACCCGAAATCCACCGAGATCATCGAGGAGCTGATCGTGCGGCTGCGCGAGGAGGTGGCGATCGTGATCGTCACCCACAACCTCCAGCAGGCCTATCGCGTCGCCGACCACGTCGCCTTCATGTACCTCGGCGAGCTCGTCGAGTACGGCCCCGCCGAGCAGGTGTTCGGCGCCCCGCTGCAGCAGCGCACCCGCGACTACGTCAGCGGGGCGTTCGGGTGATGCGCCCCCGCGCCGCCGCGGTCGCCGCTGCCGCTGCCGCCCTCGCGCTGCCCGCGGCAGCGTGCCAGTCCACCCAGGACAGGAGCAAGGAGATCGGCTCGAAGGGCTCGACGGCGTTCCAGCAGAAGGGGCTTGCGGTCACGAAGGCCTCGACCGACGTGACGGTCGCCGACACGACCGTGCTCACGGATCAGAACGGGTCCGCGGTGGTGCTGGAGCTTCGCAACCGGAGCCGCGAACCGCTGGCCAGCGTCCCGATCGCCATCGACGTGCGCTCGGCGGCAGGCCGGTCGGTGTTCAAGAACGACGCCCCCGGGCTGGAGCCGTCGCTGGTGACCGCCCCGCTGGTGGCCGCCGGAACCACGACGCTGTGGGTCAACGACCAGGTCGTGGCCACCGCAGCCCCGACGTCGGTCGTCGCCAAGGTCGGGCAGGCCAAGCCGGCGCCCGGCGACGTGCCCAGGCTCGAGATCGAGAAGCTCAAGCTCGAGTCAGACCCCGTCGACGGCATCCTCGCCTCCGGCAAGGTCCGCAACACCTCCGCCGTGGCGCAGCGGAAGCTGGTCATCTTCGCCGTCGCGCGCAAGGGCGGCAGGATCGTCGCCGCCGGACGAGCGGGCATCGAGCGCCTGCGTCCCGGAAAACGGGCCGGCTTCGCGATCTTCTTCATCGGCAACCCCACCGGCGCGAAGCTCGAGGTCATCGCGCCGCCAACCGTCCTCGCCTGACAGGAGCGACTGACATGGCCACCGTCGAGACCCCGTTCGCCCCCACGCTCGGCGAGCACGGCGAGCCGTGCGCCGGGTGCGGCACGCCGCTCGCCGCCGACCAGCGCTACTGCCTGAACTGCGGGCGCCGGCGCGCCGAAGCCCGGCTTCCGTTCGACGAGGTGCTCGCCTACGCGGCCGCCGGCGCCGCCGGCGGCGCCGGCGGCGCGGGCCGCACCGGCGATCCGGCCACGACGCCGGTGCCGCCGCCGTCCGAGCCGCGCGGCCTCACCCCGCTTGCCGTCGTGCTGGCCCTGAGCGCCGTCGTCGTGGCGCTCGGGCTGGGCGTCGTGCTCGGCCGCGGCGGCGACAGCGGCCCCGCGCCCAAGGCCCAGGTGATCACGGTCAACGGCGGCGGCGGCACCGCCGCGCCGACGGGCGCCGGCGATGCCGGGATTGCCGAGTTCACGAGCGACTGGCCCCAGGACAAGGAGGGTTGGACGGTCCAGCTCCAGACGCTCCCGAAGGACGGCACGCAGCCGGCAGCCGTCGCGGCGGCCAAGACCGACGCCGAAGGCAAGGGGGCCGCCGACGTCGGGGCGCTGGACTCCGACGAGTACGCCTCGCTGGATCCGGGCAGCTACGTCGTCTACGCGGGCGTCTTCACCGGCAAGGCCGCGGCCACCAAGGCCTTGAAGAAGCTCAAGCGGGACTTCCCCGGCGCGAAGGTCGTCAAGGTCTCCCAGACCGCCGGGGCCGCCGGCACCGGGAAGGCCGACCCGAACGCCCTGGACGGCAAGCAGAAGGAGGCGACGGTCGGGCGTGACCAGCTCAGGCAGCTGCAGAACCTCTCTCCCGAGGAGTACCAGAAGAAGTCCCAGAAGCTCCCGGACGAGACGGCGATCCAGGGCGCGCCGCCGCCGAAGGACAACAAGGCGCCGGGCGGCGGCAGCGGCGGGGCGACGGTGATCGAGTGAGCGCTCTGGACCGGGTGTTCCCGAAGGTTCCGGACGGCGCCCCGCGCCGGCAGGGCTGGCGGCGTGCGGTTCACCGCGCCGGCGAGGCGGCCCCGGCTGGCCCCGGGGTGGCCGCGCCGGCTGGCCCCGGTGCGAGCGGCGCCGCAGGCAGCGGTCCCGCCCTGCCGCCGGGCGGCGGCGCCGCGGTTGCCCCGGACGACCTGCTCGCCCGGCGCCAGGCGCTGGCCGAGCGGCTCGCCAAGCTCCAGTGGGACCTAGGCGGCCTGACCTACGAGATGGCGATCCGCGACCACTTCCGCCCCGACGTGCTCGTGCGCCAGGCGGCCCGGCTGCAGCAGGTGGACGCCGAGCTCGGGGAGGTCGAGCGGCTGCTGCGCATGGAGGAGGCCGGCGCCGCCGGCGAGTGCCCTGCCTGCGACGCCCTCCACAGCCGCGGCGCGGTCTTCTGCTGGCAGTGCGGCACGCAGCTCATGGGCACGACCGGCCCGGCGGTGGGCGACCCGGATCCCCGGCGCGACACCCCGCCCGCGAGCACGGAGCCCGCCACGTCGCTCGATTCGACCCCGCCGGGCGGCACCCCGCCTGGCGCTTCGGGGCCGATGACCTCGGGCGACCCGCTCGCGGGCGCGTAGCGCCGTCAGCCAGCGGTCACGCCCGCGGCGGCGTCAGCCGCCCCGGCGGCGGGCGGGCCGAGCCGGCGCACCCGGCAGGCCGTCCCGTAGGCGCAGATCTCCGTCCAGGTGCTCCCCAGCTCCGACGTGTCGAAGCGAAAGGCGAGGATGGCGTTCGCGCCCTTCCCCTCGGCCTCCTCGATCAGCCGCTCGGTCGCGTGCTCGCGGCCCTCGGCCAGCTGCTTGGTCATGCCCTTGAGCTCGCCGCCGACCAGGGACTTGAAGCCCGCGCCCATCTGCGAGCCGATGTTGCGCGACCGGACCGTGAGGCCGAAGACCTCGCCGAGCACCTCCTCGATGTCGTAGCCGGGGAGGTCGTTCATGGTGGAGATCAGCATGGCGCCCACCCTACCCTGCGGCTGTCAGCGCCGGTCGAAGATGTTCGCGCCGAACGCCTCCACGCCCTTGGCCCGAGCGTTGGCAAGGCGCCCGAGGCCGAAGAGGTCCTCGACCGTCGCCAGCACCGAGTAGTGGTTGTAGTCGGTCGAGTCCTCGGTCCCGCCCGTGACGAACGGCGAGATGACGAGCGCGCCGACGATGCCGCCGCCCGCGCCGGGCGCCTGCGGGCCGCCGAGGTTCTTGACGTTCGGGCCGGGCTTGGAGCCGCAGCAGCCGCGCGAGTCGGCGTCGTCGCCGGCTGTCGGCGCCTGGTCGAACGTGATCACCAGAAGCCCGTCCTGCTTGAACGCCGGCGCCGCCAGGATCTTCGGCACCCACGCCTTCAGGAAGGCATCGGCCTGCGCGAGCCCGCCGCGACGGCCGTCGCGGCACGGGACCGCCCAGCCGCCCTCGCAGAGGTTCGGGGTGACGGAGACGTACTCCGGCGTGTCCTTCGCCGAGGCGAGGTCGCGCTCGAGCCGCTCCAGCGGAACGATGGTCTTCGCGCAGTCGGGGGCGTCGACGATCGAGTCGAAGTACAGGAACGGCACGCGCGAGGCGGCGAAGCCGTCGCCGGGACGCTCGACCTGGGTCGGATCGGGCTTGCCGGACTCGGGCCGGCGGCAGGCCTTGGGAGTGCCCGGCGGCCCCTTGTCGATGTCCTGGACGTAGGCCCGCCAGCGGTAGGCGATCGTCGCCAGCTGGTCGGCGACGGTCTGCACGCTGCTCGGGTAGACGCAGCCGGTGCCGACCGCGAGGCCGGCCGCGGTCAGCCGCCCGGGCAGGAGGTCGTCGTAGGACGGGCAGTTCGCGAGCGTCTCGGGCGTCGGGGGCTGCCCGGAGATCATCGCGATGAGGCTGGGCAAGCTGCCGTGCGCCACCGCGTGGAAGCGCGACAGGAGCTTGCCGCGCTTCGTGAGCGTCCGCGCGAGGTAGGGCGCGGCGGAGTCAAGCGCGGCGCGACCGCCCGCCGCCGTCCGGGCGGCGCGGTGGGCGAACGTCGCGCCGGAACCCGAGCCCGCGAGCGTGATCGCGAAGACGTGGCCGACCGCCGGCAAGCTCGGCTCGGCGGACGGATCCTCGACGCCACCGCTTCCCGGATCCGTGCCGGTCGATGTGTCGGGGGGCAGCGTGTCGACCGGCAGCGAGCCGCCGCCGCCGGCGAAGATGTCGGTCGACGCCGCACCGCCGAGCACGTCGCCGGCGCCGCCGAGCGTGCCGATGTCGTCGGCGGCGCCGCCGGTGCCGGCGTCGGAGCCGGACGACCCGCCACCGGCGTCCGTTCCGGCGCTGGCGTCGGGGCTGACGGCTACGGCCCCCGGACCCTGGGCCACGACGATCGGCCCCTGGCCCGCGGCGAGCGAGTCGGGGGCGGGCGGCCCAATCGCCGCGCCGAGCGCCAGCCCGCAGACGAAGATCGCCGCGACGGTCAGCGCCAGCGGGCGGGGCGTGGCGATCCGCTGCCACCGCGGCGCGG
>CAZEKK010000003.1:0-2774 GCA_964512905.1 uncultured Solirubrobacteraceae bacterium | reverse complement strand
TCGGCTGGCCAGTCGGTCATGGCTGCCCGCGACGGTACGCGCCGCCGGCCCGCTGCCCGTGAACGCCCGGTGACGGGGTGGAGAAGGTCTGGTGAACGCCCGCGGCCGCACACACGCCCCGCGGGCCCGGCGCCCGCGGTCAGGCCGCGGCGGCCACCGCGCCCGATCCGCGGCCGCGCAGCAGCAGTTCGGCGGTGACCGTCGCCAGCGCGACGGGATCGGGCCGATGCGGCGGCTGGACCTCGAGCATCAGCGGCGCGGTTCCGTCGAGCAGCAGCGGCGCCAGATCGGCCCACGGCATCCGCCCGGAGCCGGGCGCGAGGTGCAGGTCGAGCCGCAGCGGATCCACGCCGCCCCGCGGCGCCTGCCCGTCGGTCCGCGGCCCGAGGTTGTCGTGCAGGTGGAAGAGGCCGACGTCCTCGAGCACCGGACCGAGGCTGCGGCACGGATCGCCGCCGACGACGTTGGCGTGGCCGACGTCGAAGAGCATCGTCACCCGCGAGCTGCCAATTCGTCGCACGAGCGCCCGCACGGTGGCCGGGTCGTGGCAGAGCCGGGGCGGGCCAGGCCACACCGGTGCGAGGTTCTCGATCGCAAGGTTCAACCCGAGCGTTTCGAGACGCAGCGCGGCCGTGCGCAGCGAGCGCTCCTCGGCGGCGAGGCGGTCGCGCAGGCCGGCCGCCGCCGCCCCGCCGTCGAGCACCTCGAAGTTCGCCCCGTGGTAGACGACGTACTCGGCGCCCGAGGCGGCGGCGTAGTCGAGGAGGCCGTGGAGTGCCCGGTCGGCTTCCGGGCAGCCGGCGCTGAGCGTGTCGGGGCCGTGGAGCACCAGGCGCAGGCTGGAGGCGTCGAGCACGCCGCGCAGGGCGCAGGCGTGCCGCTGGGCCGCGACCCGGTCCGCCAGCACCCTGGCCGGCGGGGAGCGGACCTGCACCCACGCGAACCCGGCCGCCTCGATCGCCTTCACCATCGCCGGAGTCGGCCACCACCCGGCGGGGATCTCGAGCCCGAGGCGGACGGCGAGCGCCTGCCGCGCCGCGGCGGCAGCAGCGGCGTCCCCGGCGACGGCGGAGATCCGCTCGGTGCGGTCGTCCATGGGCGGCACGCTAGTCCGCGCGCGCCAGATCGTCAGTGAAAAGTCGGTGAACGCAGGGAAAACCTGGACCCGACCGACCGCCCGTCCGCCGGGGTCAGCGCGAGCGCTTCTTGCGCGGCGGATCCGGCCGCTCGGCGCGGCGCGCGTCGAACTGCTCCCGCTCGGCGTCGGTCATCTGCCGGACGATCAGCGTGCCGTCGTTCACCTGCTCGGCGATCTCGGCCAGCTTCGTTTCGCGCTTCTCGAGCGCGCGGGCAGCCTGCGGGGACAGCGGCTTGTCGGGTTCGGCCATCCAAGAAGAGTAAAGCGCCGGGCGCCCGGGGCGCCAGCGTCCCTACCCGGCGAGCCGCTCGTAGCGGGCGTAGAGCTCCTCGACGGTGCGCTTGGCGTCGCGGTGGCGGGCGCTGGAGTCGGCAGACCGCTCCGGCGTCGCCCACGCCTCGGGCCCCGCCAGCTCGGCCTCCAGCGCCGCCAGCGCGCTCTCGGCCTCGGCGATCTCGGCCTCGATCGCGGCCTGCTGGCGCTTGGCGTTCTTCGAGGGCTGGCGCCGGCGCGACGCACCGCGGCCGTTCGCGCCGGCATCCGCGCCGGGGCGCCCGTCGTTCGCGCTCGCGCCCGCGCCGGCATCAGCGCCGCGGCGCCCGTCGCCGCCCCTCGCCCGCCTCCTGCCGGCGCGCGCCGGGGCGGCTGGCGCCGGGCCCGGCGCGTCGTCGCCATCCGCATCGCGGCCGCGCACGGCGTCGGTCCAGCCCCCCACGTAGGAGTGCAGCGTGCCGTCCTCGACGGCCACCGCGCGCGAGCCGACGGCGTCGAGCAGCGCGCGATCGTGGGACACGAGCAGCACGGCGCCCGGGAAGGCCTGGAGCGCATCCTCGAGCGCCTCGCGGCTTTCCACGTCGAGGTGGTTGGTCGGCTCGTCGAGCACGAGGACGTTCGCGCCGGAGTGCACGAGCGCCGCCAGCGACAGCCGCCGGCGCTCGCCGCCCGAGAGGCCGGCGACCGGCTTCTCGGCCTCCTCCCCGGAGAACAGGAACTGCCCGAGCAGCGCACGCGCCTTGTTCGGCGTCAGGCCGGTCAGCTTCTGGCAGGCCTCGAGCACCGACCCGCGGTCGTCGAGTTCGTCGGCGTGCTGGGAGAGGTAGCCGACGGTCACGTTGTGGCCGGTGCGCAGCGTGCCGCCGGCCAGCGCGCGGCGGCCCGTGAGCGTGTCGATGAGCGTCGTCTTGCCGCTTCCGTTGGATCCGACGAGGGCCACGTGCTCGCCCCGCTCGAGCCACAGCTCGGCGCCGGTGAGGAGCTGCCGGTCGCCGGCGCGGATCTCGCCGTCCTGCAGCTCGAAGACGACGCGGCCCGACCGTTCCGGCGGCTTGAAGGCGAACTCGAGCGCCCGCCCGTCCTGCGGGTCGCGACCGACCCGCTCGATCTTGTCGAGCCGCTTGACCCGCGACTGGGCCTGGCGGGCGCGCGTGCCCGCGCGGAAGCGGGTGACGAAGCGCTCGAGCCGGGCGATCTCGGCCTCCTGGCGCTCGATCGCGCGCCCGAGGGCCAGTTCGCGGGCGGCCTTCTCCTTGCGCCAGGCGTGCCACGGCCCGGCGAAGAAGCGGCCGCGCCCGGCCTCGAGCTCGAGGACCGACGTGCCGACCGCCTCGAGGAACCAGCGGTCGTGCGCCACCAGCAC
>CAZEKK010000002.1:10571-38165 GCA_964512905.1 uncultured Solirubrobacteraceae bacterium | reverse complement strand
GGACGGTGAAGCCGTCGGCCGCGGTCTCGGTCCAGGGCATGACCGGAGCTTAGATCGCGTGCGGCGCGGTGCCTCAGGCGAAGTAGCGCTCGAGCGTCAGCAGCTGGGCGAAGAGGCCGTGCCCGAGCGCGAGCACGGCGATCGCAGCGCCGACCGACGGCCCCCAACGGGACCCCGCGCCGCGGGCGGCGAGCGCGACGACGGCGCCGTAGAGCGGCAGCAACGGCAGGAGATAGCGGGCCTGCTGGAAGTCGAAGCCCGAGCCCTTCTGGTAGCCGTAGCCGACGGCGGCGATCGCCGTCATCAGGCCGGCCGCCGCCAGCGCGTATGCGGCCGCCTCGGGCCAGCGCCTGCCGACGGCGTCCTTGCGGGCCCACAGGCCGGCCGCCGCGAGCGCCAGGAGCGCCCCGGCGAGGACCGCAGCGACGACGTTGACCCACGGCGCAAAGGCGAAGTCCAGCCAGCCGAAGCGCCCCACGAAGCCGGTGAACCAGTCGTCCCACAGGGGGAATCCGGGCACGAGATCCGTCTGGAACGGCAGGCGCGGCAGGAAGAGCTGCCACGCATAGGAGACCTTCTCCACGACCGAGCCGCTCTCGGCGGCAGGCTGCAGGTTGGTCGCGCCGCCGGTCGCGGCGCGGTCCAGGGCCAGGGCGTTGATGGCGACGTAGGCGACGATCGTGCCGAGCAGCACGGCGGCGCCGGCGGCGCCGTCCCGGAGCGCGCGGAGCCGCTCCTCGCGGGGCCGGCGCCAGACGACGGCCAGCACGCCGAGCGCGAATCCCGGTGCCAGCGCGAGCATCTGGGTCTTGGCGAGGACGCCGATGGCGAGCGCGATGCCGAGCCACACGGCGCGCCGGGCCGTCAGGCCCCGGGCGAAGATCCGCGCCATCACCGCGAAGGCGGCGGCGGAGGCGCAGATCAGGAGGTCGTCGTTGGTCACGCCGCCGCTGATGAACCCGAACACCGGCTGCACGCCCGCGGCCAGCGCTCCAACCGGCCACGCCCACCGTGCGCCGGGCAGGGCCTCGCGCAGGAAGAGGAAGACGAACAGGGTGGTGAGGCCGGCCAGCAGCGCCGAGATCAGCCGCATCGCCGCGAGCTTGTCGAGGAAGCCGTCGCCCACCGCCGCGCCGGCCCAGTACCCCGGGGCGTAGAGCGCGTAGGCCGCCGGCGGGTAGGTCGTGACGTTCGAGACGCCGCCGCCGTTCGCCGGGTCGCCGCCGCGTTCGATGGCCTGCTCGCGGGCGTCGGCCTCGGCCGCAGTCCAGGGCGGCCGTCCGTCCGGGTTGCCGACGATCTCGTTGAACCGCAGCGTGCCGAACGCCGTCGACTCCTCGGTGGAGAAGACGAACGCACCGTCGCGGGGCGGCAGCGAGCCGGTCTCGGCGAGGTACTGGGCGTAGGCGGCGTGCTGGGGCTCGTCCGGCACCTGCAGCGGCGGCGTGATCAGCCCCCAGGCGACGGCGTTCAGCGTCGCCGCGAGCGCGCACAGCCAGCCGGCGGCGCCGACCCGCCTGGCGGCACCGCGCATGCGGACGATCACGGGCGGCCTCCGCGCAGGACGGCGGCCAGGCCGGCGGCCCAGCCGGCGGCGACGAGCGCCAGCGCCCCCCAGAAGGCCCAGCCCTCGGCGATGCCGGTTCCGGAGCGCCCGACCCGTGCCGCCACTGTGGGGACGAGCGCCCAGCCCGTCTCGTCACCGGGCCGGAGGTAGTCGATCGTCGGCTGGCGCCGCTTGGTTCCCGGGAGGATGCTGCCGTCGAGGCTCAGGGGCGCCGCGCCGCGGTTGCGCAGGCAGACGCGGGCGCCGGGGATGTCGCGCCCGACCTCCGGGATCTCGAACCGGACGACGCGCGCGCCCGCAGGTGCGCGCGCGGCCGCGGTGGCGACGCGTCCGGCCGGACCGTCAACCGTCATGACGACGCTGGCCGGTCCGGGCGTGGCCACCCGGACCGCAACGGTGCCGGCAGGCAGCACCTCGCCTGAGCGGCAGACCGACGCCCCGGGGGCCACGGCGACGATCGGCCCGGCCACCGGAATCGAGTTGGTACCCGACCGCCGCGGCGACGCGGCGGAGAGGACCACCACGAGGATCGCCAGGACGACTGCGCCGGCGGCCAAGGCCGCGATGCGCGGACTCACTGCGCCACCTGGCCCCCCGGCGGTCCGCCGCCTCCGTCCGGGTGCATCCGCCAGTACCCGGGCAGCGCGCTGCAGCGCAGCTTCACCGCGAGCGGCAGACGACGGTGGCGCGCGCCGAGCTGCAGGCCGGCCCACTTCGCCAACTCGTAGGCCACGGTGTAGGGGATCCACCGCGCCTGGCCGGTGCGAAGCAGCCAGCCGATCTCCCCGCGGGCGTAGCGCAGAGCCGCCCGGCGCAGGACCGCCCGGGCGTGCTCCTGGCCGGCGAGGTAGGCGCGGTCCGCCGACGCGCCCGAATCGAAGAAACGCCGGAACGCGTCGGCCATCGTGTACGGGTGCGAGTGGCGCACGGCGGCCCGCGGCTCGTAGGCGATCGTCCAGCCCTCCAGCAGCGCCCGCCGGACCCAGTCGTGGTCCTCGGACATGATGATGTCCTCGGCGAAGCGCAGCGGCTCCCACGCCGATCTCCGCATCGCGGAGTTGACGTTGGAGAACATCGTCTCGTCCATCGAAAGCTGGTCCGGGGTGCGCGCCGCCTGCCGGCGCGGTGCGGGGCCGTAGACGAAGTTCAGGAACCAGACTTCGGGCGGGCATGCCCCCGGGTGCGGAAGCTGGCGGCCGTAGACGCCGCCGATCGCGGGATCCGCGCGCAGCGGCGCGACGAGCGAGGCGAGCCAGCGATCGTCGGCGGCCACGGCGTCCTGCACGGTGAAGACGAGCACGTCGCCCCGGGCGGCGCCGGCGCCGAGGTTGCGGGCGGCGCCGTGGTTGAACCTGTCCGGCGCGACCTCGTGCACCGCGGCGCCGTGCTGGCGGGCGAGCGCGACGCTGCCGTCGGTCGATCCGGAGTCCACCACGACCACCTCGACCTCCTCGTCGACCGCCTGCCGGTCCAGTGCCTCCAGGCACCGGGCGAGGTCGGGCCCCCCGTCCTTGACGGGCATGACGACCGAGATCATGGGGTGCCGGCGGGCATCGCGGACGGGGGTTCTAGCATCCTTGACGCCGTGCACGTGGGGCTCAACCTGATGTTCCTCGTCCCGGGCGAGACCGGCGGCACCGAGGTCTATGCCCGCGAACTGGTGACGGCGCTGGCCCAGGAGCACCCCGGCCTGCGCCTGACGGCGTTCGTGAACCGCGAGACCGCCGCCGCGCGGGATCCCCTCTGGGGCGGCGCGATCGAGGCCGTGACGATCCCGGTCCGGGCCGCCAACCGGCTCGAGTGGGTGCGCGGCGAGCAGACGCTCCTCGCCCCGGCCGCCGAGCGCGCCGGCTGCGACGTCGTCCACAGCCTGGCCAACACCGGGCCGCTGTTCGGGCGCTTCGCCCGCGTCCTGACCCTGCACGACCTGCTCTTCATGGCCTTCCCCGAGTCCCACTTCGGGCTGCGGTCGCTCGGCGTGCGCGTGCTCGTCCCGGCCGCGGCCCGACGGTCCGATGAGATCATCGCCATCTCCGCGGTCGCCCGCGACGAGATCGTCGCGAAGCTCCGGATCGACCCCGGCCGGATCGCGGTGGTCCACAACGGCCTGGGGGCCGAGCGCCGGACCGCGCCGGCGCCTGCGGACGACCTGCGGCGCCGCCTCGATCTCGGCGACCGCGCGGTGCTGCTCACCGTCTCGACCAAGCGGGCGCACAAGAACCTCGCCGGGCTCCTGGAGGCCGTCGCCCGGATTCCGGAGCCGCGCCGTCCGCTGCTCGTGCTGCCCGGATACCGGACGCCGCACGAGGACGAGCTGCGGGAGCAGGCCGGCGTGCTGGGCATCGCCGAGGACGTCCGCTTCCCGGGATGGGTCGACGCGGCCGAGCTCGAGGGCCTGTACGCGCTGGCCGCCGCCTTCGTCTATCCGACGCGCTACGAGGGGTTCGGCCTGCCCGTGCTCGAGGCCATGGCCCGCGGCGTGCCCGTGGCGTGCTCGGACATCCCCGTGCTGCGCGAGGTGGCCGGCGACGCCGCCGAGCGTTTCGATCCCGCCGATCCCGCGGCGATCGCCGCGGCCATCGAGGCCGTGATCGGCGACGGCGCCCGGGCCGACCGCCTGCGGGCCGCCGGCCGCAAGCGCGCGGCGTCCTTCACCTGGCAGGCGGCGGCGCAGGGCACGGCGGCGGCCTACGAGCGGGCGCTCGCCCGCGGGCCCAGGCGCCCGGCCCGGGCATCGCGGTAGCCGGCCCGCACCGCCGCGACGGCCCGCCGGCGCCCGGGCTTCGTCAGGGCGTGGGCGAGCCACGTGGCCTCGATGACGAAGCGCCGGAGGCGGTCCAGCGGCGCCGGAAGCGGGGCGAGGCGCTCGCAGACCACGACCGTGTTGCGGGTGCCGTAGTAGAGCGCCGCCGTCGACGCGGCCTCGCCGCCGCTCGCCGCCGAGACGCGGTGCCACGCGCGGGCGGCCGGCTCGAACCGCACCTCGAAGCCGCACCGGCGCAGCCGCGCCGACCACTCGACGTCCTCGACGTAGAGGAACAGCGCCTCGTCGAGCAGCCCGCCGCGCTCGATCGCCGCCCGCGAGACGGCCATGAACGCCCCGCAGGCGCGTGCCGTCCGACCGGGCCGGGAGTAGCGGGGCCCGTCGGGACGCCGGAAGCCCCGCGCCCGCCCGGAGTAGCCCAGTCGCGGGAAGAACCGCTGGCCGGCGAACCAGACGCGGTCGGGGGGGTCGGCGTAGAGGACCTTGCCCGCGAGCACGCCGGCGCGCGGATGCGCCGCGGCGGCCGCCTCGAAGGCGTCGAGCGCGTCGGGCGCCACCACGGCGTCGTTGTTGAGGAGCAGCACCCAGTCGGCGCCGGCTGCGAGGGCGTGGCGGATGCCCGCGTTGTTGCCCCCCGCGAAGCCGAGGTTGGCGCCGGTCTCGATCACCGCCGCCTCGGGGAAGGCGGCGCGCACGGCGGCAGCGGATCCGTCCGACGAGCCGTTGTCGACGCAGACGATCGCGCAGTCGTCGCGGTCGAGCGCGCGGACCGAGGCGAGGCACGCAAGGGTGTCGTCGCGACCGTTCCAGCTGACGACGACGACGGCCCACACGGGCGCAAGTCTCCCACGGCGGCCCGCGCCAGGCACCCGTCGCGGGGCCGCGCCGGGGGCCGAGGGCGTAGATTTCTGGGATGGCGACGGCGACGCTCGGCGACACGTGGCAGGTTCCCGCGCATGACGTGATGGTCCTCGAACCCCGCCGTTCGCGGGTCGTCGTCGGCGTGCCGGTCCTCAACGAGGGCGAGCGGATCCGCGCCCAGCTGGGGCGGATGCGCGAGATCGACCTCGGCTGCGACGTCGTCATCGCCGACGGCGGATCGACCGACGGGGCCGTCGATCCCGAGTTCCTCGCGGACATGGGCGTGCGCGCGCTGCTGACCAAGACGGGGCCCGGCCGGATGAGCGCCCAGCTGCGGATGTTGTTCGCCTGGGCGCTACTCGAGGGCTACGAGGGCGTTATCACCATCGATGGAAACGGCAAGGACGGCATCGACGGCGTCGTGCGGATCCGCGAGAAGCTCGACGCCGGGTACGACTTCGTGCAGGGATCGCGCTACCTCCCCGGGGGGCACCACGAGAACACCCCGCTGGACCGGCAGATCGGAGTGCGGCTCATCCACTCGCCGCTGATCTCGCTCGCCGCGCGGCACCGGTACACGGACTCCCTCAACGGGCTTCGAGGGTGGAGCGCCCGCCTGCTCCTCGACCCGCGGGTGGATCCCTTCCGCGACGTCTTCACGAACTATGAGATGCACTACTACCTCTCGGTCCGCGCCCCCCGCCTCGGGTACCGCGTCTGCGAGGTGCCGGCGGACCGCCGCTACCCGGCGACGGGCCCGACCCCCTCGAAGATCCAGGGCATCCGGCCGAAGCTGCACGTGCTCGGCCAGCTGCTGGCGACGGTGAGCGGCCGGTTCAACCCGCCGGAGCGCGCATGACGCCCGACGCCGACGTCGTCGTCATCGGGGGCGGCTTCTACGGCGCCATGATCGCCGCCGACCTCGGCGCACGCGGCCGGCAGGTGATCCTGCTCGAGGCGGGCGACCGCCTGCTGCCGCGCGCCTCGACCTTCAACCAGGCGCGGGTCCACGGCGGGTACCACTACCCGCGCTCGGTGTCGACGGGCCTCAGCAGCCAGCGCCACTACCGCCGGTTCGTGCAGGAGTTCGGCGCCGCCGTGGCCGCGCCGCGGATCGCGCTCTACGCGATCGCCCGCCAGGGCTCGTGGACCACGCCCGGGCAGTTCTCCCTGTTCTGCCGCCGCATCGAGGCGCCGTGCCGCCGCGCCGACGACGCCTGGCGCGGCCTCTTCGAGCCGTCGCTGGTCGCGGACGTGTTCGAGGTCGACGAGGCGGTGCTCGACGTCGCGGCCCTGGCCGACGCCGTCGCCGAGCGCCTCGTCGACGCCGGCGTCGACGTGCGCCTGGGCGTCGAGGCGGCGGCGGTCCGGCTGAGCGCCGACGGCGTCGAGGTCGATCTGCAACCGGGCGGGAGCCTGCAGGCGCGGTCCGCGGTCAACGCGACCTACTGGCGGCTGAACGAGTTCGGCGCCGGCTCAGCCCCCGCGGCGCTGCAGCACGAGTGGGCCGAGATGTCGCTCTGCCGCCCGCCCGCGGGGCTTCGCGACGTCGCGGTGACGGTCGTCGACGGGCCGTTCTTCTCGCTGCTGCCGTTCCACGCCGCCGGTCCCGGCGTCTCCACGCTGTCGCACGTTCGCTACACGCCGCATGCGTGCTGGGCCGACGGCGATCCGCAGGCGGCCATGATCGCCGCGACGCCGCCGCAGCAGCCGCGCTTCGCCGCGATGCTGCGTGACGCCGCACGGTATCTGCCCGCGTTGCGGGAGGCCGTGCACGAGCGCTCGACCTTCGAGATCAAGACGGTGCCGGCCAACCGCGACGACAACGACGCGCGGCCCATCATCTTCGCGGCGACACCCGAGGGCCGGCCGCGGGTCGCGTCGGTCCTCGGCAGCAAGCTGGACCTGGTCTACGATGTCCTGCCGCGGGTCGAGTCGTTCGTCGATGCCCTGGAGGTGCCCGTCGGATCATGAGCCACTTCGCGTCCGTCGTGATGGTGATCCGCTCGGCTTCGCCCGAGCTGGAGGCGTACGTGCGCGAACTGCAGGCCGAGATGGCGGCGTCGTTCGACCACCTCGAGGTGATCCTCGTGGCAAACTCGCCGGGCCCGAAGGCCGCCGAGGAGCTGCGGGCGATGGTCGACCGGCTGCCGGACCTCCAGCTCTACCGGCTGGGCCACCGCGTCGACGACCACGTCGCCATGACCGCGGGCCTGGACCGCAGCATCGGCGAGGTGGCCGTGATCGTCGAGGCGCTCACGGATCCGCCGGACGTGGTCTGCCGGGCCGCGATGGCCGTCGTCGCGGGCAGCGACGTCGTGTACTGCGTCGACGAGGCCCGCTCGGAGAACCGCCGCAGCTCCGCCTACCGCTGGGCCGCGAAGGGCTTCGCCTGGATCTTCAACCGGTCGTCGGGCTTCGAGCTGCCGCTCGTGGGCACCGGAGCCCGCGCGGTGAGCCGCCGCGTGCTGACCGAGTGGCTGCAGAACCTCGACCGCCACCGCCTGCTGCGCGTCATGCCGGCGCTGTCGACGTATCGCTACGAGGTCATCACGTATTCGGGGCGCCGCTCCCGCTCGGCCCGCGGCCCGTCGCTGCTCGTCTCGCTGCGCCGGGGTGTGTCGACGATCCTGCGCTCGAGCGCGATGCCGATCCGGCTGGCCTACGGGCTGTGCCTCGCCGCCGCGGGTGTCAACTTCATCTACGCCGTGTGGGTGTTCATCCTTGCCCTTGCCGGGACGGGCGGCGGGAAGGGCTGGCCCTCGCTGTCGTTGCAGCTCTCGGCCATGTTCGTCTTCCTGGCGATCGTCCTCGCGATCATCGCCGAGTACGTCTACCAGCTGGTCGTCCACACCCAGGATCGGCCGATCTATCGGGTGGCCGAGGAGCGCACCAGCCCCACGCTCCTCTCCCGCGAGCGGCCCAACATCCAAGAGCTCGAGGCCGGGCCGCCGTCGACGCGGTGAACGGACCGCCGTCCGACGAGGTCCGGATCGGGATCATCGGGCACGGTCGGTGGGGTCCGAAGCTCGCCCGCGCCCTCCTCGCCGCCGGCGGCGCCCGCGTCGTGGCCATCGCCGTCCGCTCGGAGGCCTCGGCGGCTGCCCTGCGCCACCGCGTTGACGCGACCGTGACGACGGACGCCGTCGGGCTGACCGCATCGGACACCGTCGACGCGGTCGTCATCGCAACGCCAGCTCCCAGCCATGGCGGGCTCGCGCGCGCGGCGCTGCAGGCTGGCAAGCACGTGCTCGTGGAGAAGCCCATGGCGACGTCCAGCCCCGAGGTCGTCGAGCTTGTCGGCCTGGCCGAGCGTTCCCGGCTGGTCTTGGGTGCCGGCCACGTCTACCTCCACCATCCGGCGATCACGGCCCTCGCCGGCCTGCAGTCGGCCGGCCGGCTCGGTCGCATTCGCCAGATCCGTGCCGCCTGGCTCAATCCGACGCCGGCTCCCGCTGACGAGACGGTCCTCTGGAACCTCGGGCCGCACCCCGTCTCGATCGCGGTGCGGCTGCTCGGCGACGCCGTCGCCTGGGTGGAGGCCGCCGGGACGCACCCGGCCCGGTGGGAGGACGCGGTCAACATCCGCCTCGGCTACCGCAGCGGCGAAGTCGTCGAGATCGCCCTGGACTGGCGGGCGGCCGCCAAGGTCAGGACCGCCACCGTGGTCGGCACCGACGCGCGTGCCACGTTCGACGACCGCGCGGAAGCATCGCTGCTGCTTGCGTCGCCCGCCGGGGCGGCGCCGGCCGCCGTCGGCGTGGGCGACGGGTCTCCGCTGGACCTCGAGGCGGCGGCGTTCCTGCGGGCAGTGCGCGGCGGGCACTTCGGACCGATGGCGGGCGGCGAGGACGTCGCAGTCGTCCGACTGCTCGAGGCAGCCGCGCGCTCGGCGGCCAGCCACGGCGCCCGCGTCGACCCGTCGGAGGCTCCGCCGGCGCCGGCGCCGGCGCCGGCTCAGCCGGACAGCAGCGCGGCGTAGGCGTCGCCGATCCGGCGGGCGGCCGCGCCGGTCGAGTAGCGCTCCAAGCGCTGCGCCGGCCACTCGACGCGGCGACCGGGAGGATGGGCCAGGATCTCATCGCGCAGGATGCGCGCCATGCCCTGCCAGTCGCCGGGGGCAACGAGGCGGGCCGGACTGCCGCCCACGACCTCCGGGATGGCACCGCTGGTGGTGGTGACCACGGGGAGCCCTGCGGCCATGGCCTCGACGAGGACCATGCCGAACTGCTCCTCCCAGCCGGCGCGGGGCAGGCTGGCGAGGGCGAGGCATGACGCTGCCGCATACACCTCGGGCATCTCGTCGTACGGCACGGCCGCGCGGAACTGCACCCGGTCGCCGATGCCGAGCTCCGCGGCATGCCGGCGCAGGCGCTTCGCCTCCGGCCCCGAGCCGACGACGAGCACGCGGAGCGTGGTGGCGGCCTCCCCGCCGTCGTAGCCGTGGATCACCGTCGCGGCGGCGCGGAGCACGTCCTGGTGACCCTTCTCCCAGACCAGCCGGCCGGCGGAGACCACGACGTGCTCGGCGGGCCGGGCGGACGCCGCCGCGGCGAACCGGTCGACGTCGATGCCGGGAGGGGACACCGTGATCCGGTCCGGCGCGGCCCCTTCGAGGCGCAGCGTTGCGGCGGCGCGCTCGGTGGCTGGGAGGAAGCGGTCGACGGCCGGAAGGGTGCGCGCGCGGTAGCGGCGCTCGCGCGGCCACCGCCACGCACCCAGCCAGGGGATCGTCTCCCACACGGTCACGGCGAGGCGAAACCCCAGCTGTGCCCGGAGATCGGCGGCCTGGGCCGAGAACCAGGTGCCGATCTCCGCACTGTGGACGATCGCCGCGCCGCGCAGGTGATCCGCGAGCCCGCGGTACCGCTCGCCGATCGCATACGCGGCGGCGCTGCCTGCGCGCCCGGCCGGAAAGGGGTCGCGGACCGAGGCGATCGGCTGCAGGCCGATGCCCAGCCCGGCGACGTCGTGGAGGTTGGAGCCGGTGACCAGCACCGTGACCTCATAGTCGTCCTGCAGCCGCTCCCACGGACGCAGATCCCACAGATTGGCGCTGTGGCCGCGCAGAAGCACGACGCGCGGGCGGGCGGAGAGCATCGACGCCAGACCGTACCGCGGCGCGGCTCCTCACGGCGCCTGCCCCGCTACGCTGGCGCGGTGCGACTGGCCGCCGATCAGCGCGAGTGGAACGAACTCGGAGAGGTCGACCCAGCGTGGGCGATCCTCTCGGATCCCGATCGCCGGGGCGGCGGATGGGCCATGGAGGACTTCCTGGCGACCGGCCCCCGCGACGTCGCGCCCGCGCTGGCCCGGTTCGCCGGGCTCGAGTCGCCGGTCTACGGCCGGGCGCTGGACTTCGGCTGCGGCCTCGGTCGTCTCACACGGGCGCTGGCCGAGCCCTTCGACGAGGTCGTCGGCGTCGACATCGCCCCGTCGATGGTGGAAGGAGCGCGCCGGGTCAACGCCGACGTCTCAGGCGTGCGATTCGTGGTCAACGACCGTGCCGACCTTCGTGGCGTCGCCGACGACGCCACGTTCGACCTCGTCTACTCGTTCATCGCGCTCCAACACGTCAGTTCGCGGGAGGCGATCCTCGGGTACGTCCGCGAGTTCGTTCGTGTCGTGCGACCGGGTGGCCTGGTGGCGTTCCAGCTCCCCAGCCGGATCGCCCCGCACCTGCGGCTGCAGCCGCGGCGGCACGCCTACCGGTTGCTGCGCCGCAGCGGCGTCTCGCCCCGCGTGCTGCAGGATCGCCTCAAGCTGCATCCGATGGCCATGCGCTTCGTGCCCGAGCACCGTGTCAGGGCCGCCCTCGAGGATGCGGGTGCGCGAGTGGTCGAGATCATGCACCTCGACCCCAGCGACGACCTCCCAGGGTTTCGAAGCACCTGGTACTACGCCGCCGCGGGGGCTGAGCGCACCGCGAGGATCCGCCACTGAAGCGCGACGAACTCGCGTGCGGCTCCGAGGGTGAGCCGGTCGATCCCGGCGGATCGGCCAGGGAGCGCCGGCGACCGTGACACGACGGTCCACCCCGCCGCGCCGACGAGCGCCTCGATGTCGCGGCGGGTGAACCAGCGCAGATGGGTGCTGTCGCGGTGGCCCCACTCGGTGTAGCCGAACGTGCCGCGCAGGACGAGATCGCGAAGCAGCGAGGCGTGGCGGGCGTTCGGCACGGAGACGTGCAGCCGCGCGCCGGGAGCCGCCACGCCGAGCAGCGACCGCAGCACGGCGGCCGGGTCGACGAGGTGCTCGAGCACGTCGTAGGCGGCGATGGTGTCGAAGGGGCCCTCGACGGGCGCACGGCCGATCGCCGCCAGCGCGTCGCCGACCGCGACGGCGTCGTAGTGGGCGCGGGCGCGGGCGGCCGCCTCGGGGTCGATCTCGATGCCGACGAGGCTGGTCGCCCCGCGCGCCCGGAACAGCGGCCCGGTCGCCCCGGCGCCGCAGCCCACGTCGAGCACGGCGCCGAGCGGCGGCTCGAGCTCGGCCACCATCTCGCCGCGACCGGCGTCGTAGTACGGATTCGGCTTGCGCGCCAGGTCGAGGCCGGAGGCCGGTGCGGGCGGGCGTTGGCTCATCCGTGCGCCGCGATGAACGCGTCGGCGTCGCCGCGGGTCAGGGCCGGCACCGACGCGTGCACCCGTTCGTCGGGCCACGTCCACCACGCGATGCGCGCGAGGGCCTCGATCTGCTCATCCGAGAAGCGGCGGCGCACCTCGCGCGCGGGATTGCCGACGACGACGGCGTAGGGGCGCACATCCGAGGCGACGACAGCACGCGCGCCGATCACGGCGCCGTCCCCGATGGTGACCCCGGAGAGGATCGTGGCGTTCATGCCGACCCACACGTCGCTGCCGACCGTCACGTCGCCGGCCGGTGCTGGATGGCCGTCCTCGTAGGCCCCCGGCATCTCGAAGCGGACCCGGAACGGGTACGTGGAGATCCAGTCGGTGCGATGCTCGCCGCCGAGCACGAACTCGACCCCGGCGGCGAACGAGCAGTAGGCCCCGATCGCGACGTCGACGCACTCCCCGGGCCCGAAGTGCATCGTCGGGTTGCCGTAGGTGTGGCGTCCGATCGTGGCCTGGCCTGCCGCAACCGCCTCGCGCGCCGTGAGCGGCCCGCAGAGGCGGCCCGTGAGCGGGTCGCGGCTGCGCTGCCACCTGACGGCGAGCCTGGTCCGATCCACGGCGGCGATGGCGCGGGCACGCAGCACGACCGGGCGAACGCTACCGGCGGCGTCGCCGCCACGCGCTGCCGCCGGGCCGCCGCCCCGGCGGCCACGCCGGTAGCCTCGCGCTGATGGCCACCAGCACCGCCGCGGCGTGGGCGGGCGCCTCCGCGGCCCTGCGGAGCCTGCGTTCGCTCGGCGCCGACATTCGCGACGCCAGGGCGCAGGCCGCCCGCCACCGCCCGCGGCCGCCGGGCACGGGCCTGGTTGTCGAGGTCGGCGGCGGCCAGCGGCCGTCGGCGCGTGCCGATGTCGTGGTCGACAAGTACGTCGAGGACGACTTCGAGCGGGCGGGCGGCGCTGCGCTGGACACGTCGCGCCCGCTCGTCGTGGCCGACGGCGAGGCACTTCCGTTCGACGACGGCTCGGCGGCGTACGTCATCGCGATGCACGTGCTCGAGCACGCGACCGATCCGGTGCGCTTCGCGGCCGAGTTGAGCCGCGTTGGCCAGGCCGGATTCGTGCAGGTGCCGTCGCGGGCCGCGGAGCTGACCGTCGGCTGGCCGTTTCACCCCTGGCTGATCGACCGGGAGGGAGCGGCCCTCGTGTTCGAGCCCAAGGGCGACCGCCAGCCCCCGGTGGGCGACCTCTTCCACGCCGAGTTCGAGCGCAGCGCGACGATGCGGCTTTGGTGGGCGTCGCGGCTGTCGCTGTGGCTGCACTCGATCGAGTGGAAGGGGAGCCTCCAGGTGGCCGTGGCCGGATCGTCCGAAGCCGAGCAGACGGCGAGCTTCGACGCCGAGCGGACGGTCGCCGCGCTCGCGCGCCTGGGAGCACGTGACGGCGTGCGGGGGCCGGTCGCAGCGGTCCGCGAGGCGCTGCGCTGCCCGGCGTGTGGCGGCGGACTGTCCTGGGCGGCCCAGGAGGCGGGGTGTATGGCGTGCGGCGCCCGCTACCCAGTCGTGGCCACGGTGCCGCTGCTCCTCACGGAGGCTCGGCTGGACCGCTGATCAGCCGCCGCGACCGTACTTCAGCCTGGCGACCTCGACTTGGACCAGCGCGACGTAGATCGCCAGGAGCGCGGAGACGCGCACGTTCTCCCGCGCCGAGAGCGTGGCGCGGCTCTGCCAGGCGAACCGCAGGAACATCACCGGCGGCAGAGCAAGCACCATGATCGGGGAGAGGGAGTTGAGGACCGGCCGATACCACGGCCAGCGGCGCTCCCCCGTCCAGTTGAACGCCGGAATCGCCTCGAACGGCCCGAGGAGTTCGGTCGCGTGGATGCGCGCCCAGCGGGTCCACTTCGTCCGCATCGTGCGGGCCGTGAAGTTGTTGTAGCGCGGCCGGTGCTCGAGGAGGAGGTCGGTGCGCTGCACGGGCGGGTCGACCTGCTCGACCGACTGCAGCATCCCGAGCAGGTGCGTGGCCGAGCGCCGGGAGAGGGCGAGCTTGTGAGGGCCGGCGACCGACGTGTACCGGGTCCCGTTCCAGAGCGGCCACACGAACTCGTAGCCGTTGACGTCCTCGCGGGCGACGAGGTCCGGGAGGGCGGCCCGCAGGTCTTCGGACAGGAATTCGTCGGCATCGATGTTCAGCAGCCACTCGCCGCGCGCGAGTTCGTAGCCGTGCACCGTCTGGGCCTCGGGGTTCCCGAGAGCGGGGCGAACGTCGACGCGCACGCCGTGGGCGGCGGCGATCTGGAGCGTGCGGTCCTCGCACGGACCGTCGTGGACGAGGACGATCTCGTCCACGACGCCGTCGAGGCTGCGCAGGCAGCGTTCGATCACGGCCTCCTCGTTGCGCGCGACCACGACGCCGCTGACGGAGCCGGGGCCAAGGGCCGCTGCGGGCGGCGCTGGCGGCCCGGCGGCCGCCGGGGGCCGCCGGGCCGCCGCCCGCCAGGTCCTCAGCGCGGCGGCGGTCCGCTCGGCTCGCTCCCGGCCGCGGGCGGCGGCGGCCTCGACCTGCTCGCGACCGGACAGCGGCCGGTACTCCAGCGCGCACCGCTGTGCGTACTCGCTCGCGAACGCCTCGCAGTCCGCCACCGAGGGCTCCCACTCGTCTGGAAGCCCGCCGCCGGCGGCAAGCGACGTGGCGAGGCGCTCGACCTGCCGGGCGATCCGGGCCGGGTCGAGCGTTTCGACCACGCGCGCCTGGGCCCGGGCGCCCAGATCCCTCCGCCAGTCCGGATCGGCAAGGAGCGCGGCGACGGCCTCGCCAAACGGTGCCGGGTGGTTGGCCACCAGGCCCGTGGTCCCGTGTTCCACGAGTTCGATCTGCGCGTTGTCGGCCCACGGCGTCGAGCACGTGACCACCGGCACGCCCAGGGCCATGGACTCGGCGATCGCCAGCCCGAGGGATTCGCCGATCGTGGCGGCGTTGATGGTGACGTCGGCAGCGGCAAGGCAGGTGGCGAGTCGCTCGCGGTCCGGCGAGGGCTCCAGCAGGACGCAACGGTCGAGCACGCCGAGGCGGGCGAGCCGCGCACGCTTGCGTTCCGTCGCTCCGACGAACACGATCTGGGTGGCGGGCGCCAGTTCGAGCAGACGCGGCGCCATGTCCACCAGCAGGTCGCGCCACTTGAGGTCGGCCGCCCGGCCGATGCGGGCGACCACGGGACGGGACGGATCGAGGCCGAGCGCCCGGCACGCGGCGTCGCGGGGCGGGGCCAGGCGCCGGAGCTCTGCGTGGTCGAGCGGGAGGTAGAGCACGCGGTGGCGCTCGCCGTAGCGCGGGCCACCGGCGACGGCGTCTCGATGCCGCAGCCAGCACATCCGGCTGATGAAGAGGTGCGCTGCGAATGCCGCCTCGTCGGCAGAGCGATCGACGGTTCCGAAGATGCTCCACTCGGCGATCGAGCCGACCCCGGCAGCCCGGCACGCGGCCGGCACGAGCGGCTCGGCCGATCCCGCGCGCGAGACGAGGACGACGTCGAGGCCCTCGAGCAGGCCGGTCAGACGCGCCGCGTCGCCGTCGGCGCACGCGACGTCGAGCCCGCGTTCGCGAAGCTCCTCGGCGATCGGCCCGCTCTCGCGGGCGCCGACCACCCTCACGGCGACACGGCCCGGGTCGAGGGCTGCGGCGAGGGTGGCGAGCCCGCGTTCGGTGCCGCCGAATCCGAGCGCGTTGCTGACCAGGCCCAGCCGGACCGCCGGCGTGTCGGTGCCCTCGTTCATCGGCGCAGCCACCGTCCGGCACTCGGGAGCGGGAAGGCCTGCACGAGCGGCGCCGGCACCAGCTTCAGCGCGAACGCGCCCCCGAGATAGACCCCGACCGACACGATGGCCGCCACGAGCGGCAGCGACCAGAGCAGCGCGGCGACGGCGACGGCGACGGCGAGCAGAAGGGCGTAGCGGGGCAGGAATCCGTGGTGCGGACGCAGGGCGCGGTCGTGCCGCACCAGGCCGACGAGGTAGCACGCCGCGAGCGTCGCGTCCGCGGCGGCGGTGGCGATGGCCGCCCCCATGGCCCCGAGCGGCCCGACGAGCACCACGGTCCCCGCCGCCGCGACGACGGTCGCAGCGAGCGTCGAGACCATGATCACACGGTACTGCCGCAAGGCGAGCAGGGCGTACACCCAGGTGGCCACGAGGAAGAGGGTGAGCTGGGCGATGGCGAGGACGCGCAGGACGTCCACGGCAGGGTCGAACTCGGGGCCGGCGATCACCGCGACGGCCACCGGCGCGCCCACGGCGAGGCCCAGCGCCAGCGCCGTTCCCACCACGACCGAGACTTCGAAGAGCTGCTGGAGGGCCCACCGCATCCGATCGCCGTCGGTCAGCGCAGCCCGCGAGAGGATCGGGAAGGCGGACGACACGGCCAGCCAGGGCAGGACCCCGATCACCTCGGTGATCCGGAACGCGGTCGCGTAGTACCCGGTCTCGTCCTCTGGGGCGAGGTAGGTCATCAGCACCACGGCAAGGCGGAAGTAGAGGATGCCGCCGGCGAGCGCGACGGTGTACGGAACCGCCTCGCGCAGGACGCTCCGCCACACCTCGCGGTCGCGCCTCGGGGCGACCCGGGTCGACCGCGCGACGACGGCGAGCGTCACGGCCAGCGTCACGGCGGCGGCCACGAGGGTCACCCAGAAGAACGGGACCAGGCTGGCCCCGGCGACGACGAGCGCCGCGATCCCGGCGGTGGTTGCCGCCTGACGCAGGACGTCAAGTGCCGCGATGCGCCCGAACCGCAGGTCTGCGGTCAGCGGGATCGTGTACGTGATCTGCACCAGCGTGAGGACGAGCGCGGCACCGGTGATGACCGTGCCGGCGACGATCACCGCGGCGGCGCCGGTTGCGGCCACGACCGACGTGGCGACGAGCACTCCCGCCACCGTGACAACGAGCCGCAATCCGAGCAGCCCCCGCAGCAGGCGGTCGCGCGCGGGCGTGTCACGGACCGCGTACTCGCGGATGCCGATGTTCGTGAGCCCGGCGTCGGTGAAGCCCCCGACGATGAACGCGATCGAGGTGACGGCGACGAACTGGCCGTAGGCGTCGGGGCCGAGGTGGCGCGTCAGCAGCGGCACCGAGATGAGCCCGAGGAGCGCCGCGGCACCGTAGCCGGCGAGCCGGATCGCGCTGCCGCGAATCGCCATGCCGCCGGCCTCAGGGCTGTCCAGCGTGTCGTCGATCCGCCTCTCGTGGTCGGGAAGGTCGTTCATCGGGCCGGGGCGGGGCGGCGAGCGCGCCAGAGGGTAGTCGACCGGATGGGCGGCTCCGGAGCCCGGAGCCCGGCTACGATGCCGCCGTGTCGTGGCGCCACCGGGCATATTCCACGGTGACCGCCAACCGCCGGGTCCGCGAGGTCGTCGAGGCGCTCCCCATGCGCACGACGCTCTTCGACGGGCGCACCCGGCGCGGGTCGGTGCGCCTCTGGCGGCTCGTCCGGAGCTGGCAGGGCGTCCTCGGGGGGCCTGAGGAGTCTCGCAGCGCCTTCGCTGCCTACCGCGGCGGGGACGTCCTCGACGTTGGCGCGTACGAGGGCTGGTATTCCGTGCTGCTGGCGCCCAAGGCGCGGCCTGGCGACCGCTTCGTGTCCTTCGAGCCCGACGAGCGCATCTATCCGGAGCTCCTGGCGACGCAGGCGGCGCTCGCGCGCCTGTTCCCGGCGCTGCGGCTGTGGGCGATCCCGGAGCCGGTCGGCGACGGAACGCCGATGGAGCTGCAGTGGCCCGAGGAGGACGTCGAGGGTCATCCGCGGTTCGCCGGGGGCGCGGACGGGGATCCGGGCGGCGCGCCGTCGTCGCTGACGGTCGACCGGTTCGTGACCGAGACGGGGATGCGCCCGGCCTACGTCAAGGTCGACGTCGAGGGCGCGGAGTGGTATGTGCTGCTGGGAATGCAGGAGACGCTGGCCAGCCACCGGCCCGTGGTCATGCTGGAGCTGCACCCGGGGTACCTCCCAGAGGGCGTGGTGCCTGCCGACGTCGAAGCGTTGATCCGCCGGCACGGGTACGACGTCGCCGTCGCCCAGCAGGGCGACGTGTCGGTCCGGCAGATCTGGACGCCAGCCTGAGGCGGGGCTGGCCAGCCCCGCCCGCGGCTCGCGCTCAGACCAGCGCCGGCTCGCGGTCGCCCGCGATGGCGGCGATCGCCTCGGCCGCGCGGTCGAACTCGTCGTCCGACAGCACGGGCGTGCCCTCGAACGGGAGGTCGCGCTGCAGCTCCAGCCAGGAGCGGCAGCCGCCGTACTCGTCGCGCACTTTCACGGTCACCGGACGCGGGATCCGGTAGGTGCGCAGGAGCAGGACGTGCAGCGGGTGGCGGCGCTTCCAGGCCAGGCGCTTCTCGGCGTAGTCGGGCGTCCAGACGTAGAACGGCGACAACGCGTCGACGCAGCGGCGGTCGGTCACGGTGAAGTGGCCCGCCACCTCGGCCCAGGCGCGAATCCGGACGCGGTCGGGCTGGCAGATGCCCCCGTCCACGGTCCATGCGGAGGGCGCGGGCTCGCCGTCGGCCCAGACCCCCTCCTCGAGCGCCCGGCGAAGCTCCGGGCGATGGGAGGCGCGCACGAGGTCGATGCGCTGGTGGTCGAAGGTCGGATAGAGGAAGAAGCGGTCGTGGTCCAGCTCGAAGTGCCGGTCGGCCTCGCGGATGCCGCCCTTCCGGAGCGTGACGAGCTGCTCGCCCTCGGCGAGGGCGCGCACCGTCACTGCCCATTCTTTGAACGCAATTGGCATAGATCAGGGGGTCGAAAGCGTGAAAAAGCCCGCCGCGCAAGAAGCGATGCACCATCGCGGCGGGAGTGGACAGTCTATGCGAAAACCGGCTAGTTGGCCAAATATTGCTGGTAATTGCCGTAGTTTCCCGACCCCAGACGCCCGCTCGCAGCGGGAATTCGCGGCCCCGTGAACGCTCCGTCGGGGGCGCCGCAGGCGCTCAGATGCGGTGCCCGGCGAGGCCTTCGACGGCCTCGAGGAGCGCGACGTAGTCCACGCCGCCGTGCCCGCGCCCGGCGGCGGCCACGAGCAGTTCCCGGGCCTCGGCGGCCGCGGGGAAGGGCACGCCGGCCTCCTGCGCGGTCTCGAGGCACAGGCCCACGTCCTTGAGCATGTGGTCCAGGCGGAAGAGCGTCGTGTAGTCGTGGCCGAGCAAGGCCCGCGCCTTGAGCGAGAGGACCGCCGAGCCGGCGACGCCGGCCTCGAGCACGTCGACGAGCCGCTCGAGATCCAGGCCGGCGGCACTGCCGACGACGAGCGCCTGGGCCGCCGCGGCGAGGTTCGCGGTGGCGACGGCGTTGCCGATGACCTTGACGGTCTGGCCGGCGCCGAGCGGGCCGACGTGGACGATGGTCTGGCCCATCGCCTCGAGCAGCGGGCGGGCGCGCGCGACGTCGGCGTCGGACCCGCCCGCCATGATCGTCAGCGTGCCGTCGGTGGCCTTCGGCGTGGACCCCGTGACCGGGGCGTCGACGAACATGCCGCCGCGGCGAGCCACGTCGGCGCCGATCGCGCGGGCGGCCGCCGGTCCGATCGTCGAGCAGTCGATGCACAGCAGGCCCGGGTCCGCCTCGGCCAGCGCCCCCTCCGGGCCGAGCAGGGTCTCCGCGACCTGCGGGCCGTCGACCACCATCGTGACGACGGCGCTCGCGCCGCGTGCGGCGGTCGCGGGCGTCTCGGCGGCCTCCGCGCCGTGGGCGTCGGCCCAGGCCTGCGCCTTGCCCGGCGTGTGCGTCCACACGGCGAGGTCGTGCCCGGCGTCGCGGACGCAGGCCGCCATCAGCGTGCCCATCAGGCCGAGGCCGAGGAAGGCGACGCGGTCAGCCATCGGACGGTTCGGCGCGGCGGGGCGGCATGGCGGGCAGCGTATCGCCGGCCGGCGGGCCGTGGCCGCCGCCGCCGGGCGTCTCGATGCGCAGGCGATCCCCTGGCGCCATCGTGCCGGTCGCCTTGGGCGGCAGGGCTTCGCCGTTGAGCAGCGTTGCCCCCCGCGCCCCGGCGGCCCCGCCGGCGGCGCCGGGCGGGGCGTGCCGGCGCCGTTCGGCCAGCACGGAGTACGTCATCGCCTCGAGCGCCTCGATCTCCCTCACGACGCCGTCGCCGCCGCGCCGCGCTCCGGCCCCGCCGGAGCCTCGCCGAACCTCATAGCCCACGGCCCGCAGCGGGAACTCCGCCTCGAGGGCCTCGATCGGCGTGTTGCGCGTGTTCGACATCGCCACGTGCACCGCGTTCGGGCCGTCGGCGTCCGGGCAGGCGCCCTGCCCGCCGCCGATCGTCTCGTAGTAGGTGAAGGCGTCGCTCCCGAGGGTGACGTTGTTCATCGTCCCCTGGCCGAGAGCCCGGCCGAACGCCGCCAGGACGAGATCGGCCACCCGCGACGAGGTCTCGACGTTGCCGGCCGCCACGGCGGCGGGCGGGCGGGCGTTGAGCAGCGACCCGGGGGGCGCGACGACGTCGATCGCGCGGTAGGCGCCGGCGCACGGCGGGCCGTCGGGGTCGGTGAGGACGCGCACCGCGAAGTAGGCGGCGGACCGCGTGACCGCCAGCGGGCAGTTCAGGTTGCCGGGGTGCTGCGGGGCCGATCCCGTGAAGTCGAGGGTGATCCGGTCGCCGGCGACCCGGGCCGCCAGGCGCAGGCCGAGGTCGCCCTCGCGAGCCTCGAGGACGTCGGCGGCGGTGCGGACGCCGTCCGGGAGCGCGGACAGCGCCGCCCTGGTGCGCCGCTCGGCGTAGTCGAGCACCTCGGCCATCGCGTCGCGCAGGCGCGCGGTGCCGCCGCCGGCCATCGCCTCCAGGCGCGCAGCACCCGCGCGGTTGGCGGCGACCTGGGCGCGGAAGTCGGCGCGGCGCTGCGCCGGCTGGCGCATCTGGGCGGCGAGGCGGTCGACCGCCGCGCCGTCGAGAACCTGAGGCGGGATCACGACGCCCTCGTCGGCGAGCGTGGTGCTGTCGGCGGGCATCGATCCGGGCGTGGACCCGCCCACGTCGGCGTGGTGGGCGCGGGTCGCCGCGAAGCCCACGAGGTCGGGTCCGGCGAAGGCCGGCGTGATGACCGTGACGTCGGGCAGATGTGTGCCGCCGCGGTAGGGGTCGTTCAGCGCCCACGACCGACCGGGGGCGTGCTCGGCGTCGAGCACCGCGGCGACTGCGGCAGGCATCGCCCCGAGGTGGACGGGGATGTGCTCGGCCTGCATGACCATCTCGCCGGCGGGATCGAAGAGCGCGGTGGACGCGTCCCGGCGCTCCTTGATGTTCGCCGAGTGCGCCGAGCGCACCAGGACTGCGCCCATCTCCTCGCAGATCGAGCGCAGCCCGCCGAGGATCACCTGCAGCGCGATCGGGTCGAGGCGGCTCACGCGGCGCGCTCCAGCACCAGCGTTCCGCTGGCGTCTGTCCGCCCGCCCCACCCGGGGGGCACGACGAGCGTGGCTTCGGGGAAGGCGCAGACGGCCGGACCCTGCACGGCAGCGCCGGGGGCGGGGCCGCCCGGCCAGATCGCGGCGTCGGCAGCGCCGTCGTCGAACCAGACGGTCCGCGTGCCGGCCGGCGCCACCGCGCCCGCACGCGCGCCGGCGGGCGGCGCGGCCGCGACGTCCGGCCCGGAGGCGGCGGCCGTCGCCCGCACCGTCACCACTTCGACGTCGGCCTCGGGATCGGCGAAGCCGAACCGCTCGGCGTGGGCGTCGACGAAGGCGTCCCGGAGACGGTCGACGTCTGGCGGGCCGGCGCCCCCGGGAACCGTCAGTTCGAACGACTGGCCGCGGTAGCGCAGGTCGAACGCCGTGCGCACCGCGGCGTCGGGATCGCCGAGTCCGGCCAGCGCCCGGGCCGCGACCGCCTCGACATCGCCGGCCAGAGCCGCCGCGGTGAGGTCGCGGCCGTGGCGCAGGACCGACCGCTGCGCGTCGCGGCGGCGCTCGGACACGACGAGGCCGAGCGCTGCCAGGACGCCCGAGGCGCGCGGGCAGACGATCGCCGTCATGCCGAGGTCCTCCGCGATGGCGGCGGCGTGCATCGGTCCGGCCCCGCCGAAGGCCATCAGGGCGTACCGGCGCGGGTCGACGCCCCGCTCGACGGTGACCACGCGCAGGGCCCGCGCCATCTCGGCGTTCGCCACCCGGACGATGCCCGCCGCCGTGGTGATGAGATCCAGGCCGAGCGTCGCCCCGAGCGCGCTCACGGCCCGTTCGGCGGCCTCGCGGTGCAGGCGCACGCCGCCGGCCAGGGGCGTGCCGGGGTCCAGGCGGCCGAGGACGAGGTTCGCATCCGTGACGGTGGGCTCGCGCCCGCCGCGCCCGTACGCGGCAGGGCCCGGATCGGCGCCGGCAGAGCGCGGGCCAACGCGCAGCGCCCCGCCCGGATCGCGCCAGGCGATCGATCCGCCGCCGGCCCCCACGGTGTGGAGATCGAGTGCGGGCAGGGCGATCGGGCGGCCGCCCACCTCGGCCCCTCCGGTCTCGCGCACCTGCCCGCCGTCGACGACGCACACGTCGCACGACGTGCCGCCCATGTCGAAGCACAGGACGTCCGGCCATCCGGCGGCGGCGGCGGCAAAGGCCGCTCCGGCCGCCCCGCCGGCCGGCCCCGACAGCACCGTGAGCGCCGCGTGCGCGGCGGCCGTCCCGGCGTCGGTCAGCCCGCCGCTGGACTGCATGATGGCCGGCGCCGGCAGCCCCGCGCCCGTCGCCCGCGCCTGCAGCGCGCGGAGGTAGCCGGCCAAGAGCGGTGAGATCGCGGCGTCGACCTCGGTCGTGGCGGCGCGCTCGTACTCGCGGAAGGTCCCGACGACCTCGTGGGACAACGACACGTGCACGCCCGGAAGGCGGGCTGCCAGCGCGGATCCGAGGGCCTGCTCGTGGCCAGGGTGCCGGTAGCTGTGCAGGAGCACCACCGCCACCGCGTCGGGCGCCAGCGCCGCGACTGCCTCGGCGACGTCCGCGGCCGCGTCGCCGTCGAGGGCACGGACGATCCCGGAGGGCGTCGCGCGCTCGGGGGCGCCCACCCGGCGGTCGGGCGGCACGAGCGGCGCCGGTCCGGCGGCGCAGAGGCGGTAGAGGTCGGCACGGGCCTGGCGCCCGAGCTCGACCACGTCGGTGAAGCCCTCGGTCGCGATCAGGGCCGTCCGCGCCGCCCGGCCCTCGAGCAGGGCGTTCGTCGCCACGGTGGTCCCGTGCGCGAAGGCGGACACCTCCGCCGGGACGGCCCCGGCGGCCGCCAGGACGGCGGCGACGGCGGCCAGCACGCCCGCCGACTGGTCGCCGGGCGTCGAGGGCGCCTTGGCGGTGACGAGGCTGCCGTCGTGTGCGACGACCGCATCGGTGAAGGTCCCGCCGACATCGACCCCCAGGAGCATCAGTCGTCGCTCCTGGGCGTCCGCTCGTGCCCGGAGCGGACCGTGATCGGCGCCTGGCGGCGTCCTCGTGCGGCCACGAAACGCGACGCTACCGGGTGGGGCCGCGCCCGCGCGCCGCGCCGGCGCGCGGCCCGGCGCCGCTCAGGCGGCCGTCGGCATGCGGTGGAGGTCGTCCTCGGTCTCCGCGAGATGCTGATGGGACGGGCAGTAGCCGTTGCGGGCCAGCGGCACGCGCTGGCACGCGGTGCCCTTGCGGGTGGTGGCGCGGCACTGCAGCCGGTTGCCGAAGGCGTCCAGCCCCTGCTCCGGCAGGCGGGAGAGCCACGCATCCGCCAGGTTCAGGTAGCGGTCGACGATGCGGAAGACCCGCTGCTGATCCGCCATGGAGAAGTAGCAGCGGACGTCGGTGAACAACGTGCGCGTGGGACGGGCGAAGTAGCGCCGGTCCGTGGCGAGACGCTCGACGGCCAGCTCACACGACTTCAGGACACGCTCGTGGTTGGTCGGGGCTCCGTCCTGGCCGCCGCCGGGCACGATGTGGGGGGTGAGCTCGCGGTAGATGGCACGACTGATCTGGTACAGCGGAATCCCTCCTGGGATCGAGCGTTGGGGAGCGATGGCGACGACCTCCGCCCTCCTCCGGCGACGCGTCCGAGCTTCGACGGCGTTGATGAACCTCACAACACAGCCAGGGTTAACTCCGTATTAAGCCCTGCAAATCAGGAACTTCTGCGGCGCGAGCGCTAGGACCAGCGGGCGTAGGCCGGCGCCGCGCCGGGCGCGACCACCGTGTGGCGAAGATCGAGCGCCGGGTCGGTGCGGGGGAAATCGGCGCGGCGATGCGCGCCACGCGTCTCCTCCCGGTGCAGCGCGCAGGCGGCGATGAGCCGCGCGAGCGGATGCGGGTCGTCGAGCAGCGCCGTCAGCGGCCCGGCATCGCGCTCGAGGCCGGCGCCGGCCCACAGCGCCGTCCGGGTCTCCCAGTCCGGTGGCGTGACGACGTCGGCGTCGACCGGCGGCGGATCGCCGGGCGCCGCCGCCAGCGGCTCGTCGAGGCCCGCGAGGGCCGCGCGGCGCCCGAACACGAAGCACTCGCTGAGGGAGTTCGAGGCGAGCCGGTTGGCGCCGTGCAGCCCGGTGCAGGCGCACTCGCCGACGGCGAACAGGCCGGGCAGGGTCGAGCGGCCGTCGAGATCGGCAGCGATGCCGCCCATCAGGTAGTGCGCCGCCGGCGCCACCGGCACGAGATCGGTCGTCGGCTCGATCCCGACCTCGCGCAGCGCCGCCACCACGTTGGGGAAGCGCAGGGGGTCGACGGCGCGCATGTCCAGCCCGACCGACGCGGCGCCCGTCTCTCGCAGGCGGGCCTCGATCGCCCGGGCCACCTCGTCGCGCGGAGCGAGCTCGTCGACGAACCGCTCGCCGGCCGCGTCGTGCAGGGTCGCCCCCTCGCCCCGGATCGCCTCGGTCACGAGGAAGCCGTCGCGCCGGGCGGGGTTGACCAGCGCGGTCGGATGGAACTGCATGAGCTCGAGGTCCGCGACGACAGCGCCCGCGTGGTGGGCCAGCATGACGCCGCTGCCGAACGCCCCCGGCGGGTTCGACGTCCGCGACCACATCGCCGCGGCGCCGCCGGTCGCGAGCACGACGGCGCGGGCCCGCAGCACGGCGCCGTCGTCGGCGACGAGGCCGACGCACCGGCCCTCGGCGACCCAGATCGCCCCGACGCGGCGGCCCTCCCGGACCTCGATGCGGTCGTCGAGCGCAACCAGGGCCGACAGCTCGCGGCTGATCCGCCGGCCCGTGGCGCTGCCGCCGGCGTGGGCCACGCGCCGCACGGAGTGCCCGCCCTCCAGGCCGAGGGCGAGGTTGCCGTGGCGGTCGGCGTCGAAGCGCACGCCGAGCGCCTCGAGGTCGCGCACGCGGGCGGGCGCCTCGGCGCACAGGATGGCCGCTGCCGACGGTCGCACCAGGCCGCGGCCCGCGGCGACGGTGTCGGCGACGTGGCGCTCGGGCGAGTCCTCGGCGGCGAGCGCGGCGGCCAGGCCGCCCTGCGCCCAGTAGCTGGCGGTCTGAGCCAGCGGCGTGGCCGAGACGAGCACGACACGTGCGCCGGTCTTGGCCGCCGTGAGGGCGGCGAACAGCCCGGCTCCGCCTGCGCCGACGACGGCCAGGTCGAACGGCGTGGAGTCCGGGGCGCGCGCCACGCGGCTACCGTACCCGTGTGGCGGCCCCCGCCTACATCAGGCACGAGAGCTCGCGGCGCCACGACACGGGGTCCCATCCCGAGCGCATCGCCCGGATCGACGCGATCGAGGGGCTGCTCGCCTCGGTCGACTGGCTGGGCTACGACGTGGTGCAGGCCCCGGCCGTGGCGACCGCCGACCTGGCGGCGATCCACGCCGACGCCTACGTCGCCGACCTTGCCGCGATGGCCGCTCGCGGGGGCGGCGCGCTCGATCTCGACACCGTGGTGAGCGCCGGGTCGTTCGAGGCGGCCTGTCACGCGGCGGGCGGCGCCGTCGCCCTCGTCGACCTGCTGCTCGCCGGGGCGGCGCCGGTCGGGTTCGTGGGCGCACGCCCCCCCGGGCATCACGCGCAGGCCGCCCGGGGCATGGGCTTCTGCCTGTTCAACAACATCGCGATCGCGGCCCGGCACGCCCTGGATCGCGGGGGCTGCGAACGCGTGCTGATCCTCGACTGGGACGTCCACCACGGCAACGGGACCAGCGACGCCTTCCACGCCACCGACGCGGTCCTCTTCGTCTCGATCCATCAGCGGCCGCTCTACCCCGGCACCGGGGCGGCGGCGGACGTGGGCTCGGGAGACGGCGCCGGCTTCACGGTGAACCTCCCGGTTCCGGCCGGCTCGGGCGACGCGGTGTTCCGCTCGCACGTCGAGCATCTCGCCGGCGCGCTGGCGCGCGCCTACCGCCCGGGCCTGATCCTCGTCTCGGCGGGCTACGACGCGCATCGGGCCGACCCGCTGGCGGGTTGCACGGTCACCACGGACGGCTACGGCGCGATGGCCGCGGCGATGCGGCAGGTCGCGGACGACCTCGGCGTGCCGCTCGGCCTCGTCTTGGAAGGCGGATACGACCTCGAGGCGCTCGCGGCATCGGTCGCGGCCACGCTGTCGACCGCCGCGGCAGGCGCGGCACCGGCGCTCGCGGCGGTTCCGGTCGATCCGCTCACGGCGGCGGCCGCGCAGCGTCTCGTGCCGTGGTGGCCGGACCTGGAGGGCCTCGCGGCGGGCTGAGGCGCTCGCGCGGCTGAGGCCGGGCGCGGGCTGAGGCGCCGGGCGGGCCGAGGCGCCGGCGGGTCAGTTCTCCGGCGCGATCTCCTGGGCGTAGCCGCGACCGCCTGCGGCGCGGAAGCGATTGGCTGCGTTCGTCGCCTCGGTGTCGCTCGCGTACCGGCCCACATAGGTCATCCAGAGGCCGTCGGCGAGGCCCTGGTGGGCGGCGCCCTCGACGACGCCGGCCTCGAGGCCGTCGGCGGCGAGCGCCCGCGCGCGCGCCTCCGCCGCGCCGCGGCCGCCCGCAAAGGCGATGACCGTGAATCCGGTGCGCGCCGCGGGCCAGACGGGGACGTCCGCAGCCGGCGGAGCCGACGGGACGGTGTCGGCGGGCGTCGTCGTCGTCGTCGTGGTCGGCGTCGTCGTGGTCGGCGTCGTGGGCGCCGTCGACGCGGTCGTCGCGCCGGTGCCGGTCGAGCGCGGCGCGGTAGCGGCCGTCGGCGTCGTGGCGGGCGGCGCTGTGCTGCCCGTCTGCGTCGGCGCAGCTGCCGCCGACGCGGTCACGGTGACCGGCGCCGGGTCGCCCTCGACGGCGCCGGCGGCGACAGCGACGCCCGCGCCCGCCGCGGCGGCGGCCACGATGGCGGCTGCCGTGGCGACGCGCCGCCGCCGAGGCCGGCGCGCCGGGGCGGTCACCGGATCGACCGCCCGGGCCCCGCACTGGGTGCACCAGCCCTGATGGGGCCGCAGGGCCGCGCCGCAGGCCGAGCACCACGCGGCGTCCGGCGGCGTCGGGGCGGCGGCCTCGGCGGCGGCGGCCGCGGCCATCGCCTCGTTGAGCTTCTCGATCACGAGCGGGTCGTTGACCGCGCCGGAGCGGTGCAGCTCGAAGACGAGCCCGCCCACGTCGGTGAGCGCCAGGGCGAACCGGCGCTCCGTGGCCCGCCGGTCGGTCGCCCCGTCCGGCGGTGGCTCTGCGCCGTCCCGACCTGAAGATGAAGTCCCGGGCGCGGACGCGCCCGGCTCGGCCTCGTCGCCAGACTCCGAACCGGTCATCGGCGGTCACTCTAGATGGTTGATCCACGGCCCTGGGTGCGGGGCGTCGAAGGCCAAGGGGTCAAGGACGCAGGGAGGGCGACATGGCGCCGCCATGGCCCGGCCGAGGCCACAGGCCCATCGCCGGCCATCGCCGTG
>CAZEKK010000002.1:0-10471 GCA_964512905.1 uncultured Solirubrobacteraceae bacterium | reverse complement strand
ATGGCGCCGCCATGGCCCGGCCGAGGCCACAGGCCCATCGCCGGCCATCGCCGTGATGCGCGCGGGTGGTCGTGGGGTCGGTCATCTGGCGGTCGCTCCCGTGTGGACGCTCGTGCGCGGTGGTGTGGTCGCTCGCCGGGCCCGGTCGCTTCGCGAGCAACACGGTCGCCGGCTCGGCAGGACGGAAGGCCCAGTGCCGGCTCCGCAGGACAGAAGGCCCAGTCCGGAGATCCCGCGCGCCCGCTGCGCGAGATTGGGGCAGCCGGGTGTCGAATCGCCGCAGGCCGCCTGCGAGGGTGCCGTCGAGCCCGCATCGGCGGGACACCGAGGAACCGCACGGAGGTGGAGCATGGGCTACCGGCTCATGGGGCGGCTGCATGCCGCAGGGCTGCGCGCCTGGAGCACGCAGCGAGGCCAGGGAACCGTCGAGTACGTGGCGCTGATCCTGCTCGTGGCCGTGGTGCTCGCGGGCGTCGTGGCCGCGACGAAGAAGTCCAGCATCGGGGCCAACCAGATCGGCGACACGATCATCAAGAAGCTCAAGGGTGCGCTCGAATCGATCAAGTAGCGCGGCCGCGCCGGTACGATCGGCGCGTGCCGGCGCCTCCCGCATCCGACCCGCGACGCCGCCCGGTGGCCGTCTTCGACAGCGGCGTGGGCGGCCTCACGGTGCTGCACGAGCTGCTCGTGGCGCTCCCCCACGAGGACTTCCTCTACCTCGGCGACACGGCGCGGTTCCCCTACGGCGATCGCACCGCGGCCGAACTCGAGGCGTTCGCGATTCAGATCGCCGACGTCCTGCTGACCGCGGGCGCCAAGCTGCTCGTCGTGGCCTGCAACTCGGCGACGGCGGCTGCGCTGCCTGCGCTCGAGGCGCACCTCGCTGCCGCCGGGACCGGGGTGGACGTGATCGGCGTCGTCGGTCCGGAGTCCCAGCACGCCGTGGTCGCCACTCGGTCGGGCCGGGTCGGCCTGCTGGCCACCCCCGCCACCGTGGCGAGCGGCGCCTACGACCGCGCGGTCGCCCGCGCGGACCGTTTCGTGGAGCTCACGAGCGTCCCGTGCCGCGACCTCGCGCCGCTGATCCAGAGCGGCTTCCCGGTCGACGAGCGCGTTGTCGCCTCCGTTCGGGCCGCCTGCGAGCCGCTGCGGGCCGCCGACGTCGACACGGTGATCCTCGGCTGCACGCACTACCCGCTCGTGCGCCCGATGCTGCAGCGGGCGCTCGGGCCGTCGGTCCGGATCATCGCCTCGGGCGCCGCCGTCGCCCGGAGGGTCGAGCAGGCCCTGGCGGTCCGGGGCCTCGGGAGCGACCAAGCCGCGGAGGGGGAATACCGGTTCCTCTGCACGGGCGACGTCGAGGCGTTCCGCGCGATCGGCACCCGGTTCCTCCAGTTGCCGCTGGGCGAGGTCCAGCAGGTCGACCTGCCGGTGCCCGCGGGGCAGGCGGCATGAGCGTGCCTCGCCGCGACGGGCGGACGCCGGCCGACCTGCGCCCGGCGACGATCGAGCCGGGGTTCGTGCGGCCCGCCGCAGGCTCGGCGCTCATCAGCGCCGGCGAGACGCGTGTCATCTGCACGGCGTCGGTGCAGGAGAGCGTGCCCCGCTGGATGTCCGGCCAGGGGCGGGGTTGGGTGACCGCGGAGTACGGGATGCTCCCGGCGTCGACGGGGGATCGGAAGCAACGCGATGCGGCCCGCGGCCGGCTCGACGGTCGGACGGTCGAGATCCAGCGGCTGATCGGCCGATCCCTGCGCGGGGTGGTGGACTTCGCGGCGCTCGGCGAGCGCACCATCTACGTCGACTGCGACGTCCTCCAGGCCGACGGCGGCACTCGGTGTGCGTCGATCACCGGCGGGTACGTCGCGCTGGCGCTCGCGTGCGCCCGTCTCGTGCGCGAGGGCAAGCTCGCCGCCCCGCCGCTCACCGGGTCGGTGGCCGCGGTCTCGTGCGGTGTCGTGGACGGCGCGGCCCTCCTCGATCTCGACTACCCCGAGGACTCCGCCGCCGAGGTCGACGCCAACGTCGTCATGACCGGCGAGGGCGGCCTCGTCGAGGTGCAGGCCACGGCGGAGCGGATGCCCCTGACACGCGCCAGCCTCGACGACCTCCTCGCCCTCGCGTCCGCCGGCATCGCCGCGCTGCGGGGGCTGCAGGAGCAGGCGATCGCCGCGGCGTCGTGAGGCTGCTGCTCGCCACGCGCAACGACCACAAGCGGCGCGAGTTCGCACGCCTCCTTGGAGGCACGCCCGTCGATCCGCTGCCCACGGATGTCGTGCTGCCGCCCGAGACGGGCGCGACCTTCGCCGACAACGCGCTCGCCAAGGCCCGGGCCGCCGCGGCGGCGACGGGCCGCCCCTCGATCGCCGACGACTCCGGCATCGAGGCCGCCGCGCTCGGCGGCGCGCCGGGCATCCGGTCTGCCCGCTTCGCCGGCGAGCAGGCCAGCGACGCCGACAACGTGGCGAAGCTGCGGCGGGAGGCTCCGCCCGGAACCGGGCTCGCCTACGTCTGCGCGCTGGCCTACGTCGAGCCGGGCACCGGTGCCGAGCACGTCGTGGAAGGGCGCTGCACGGGGACGATGGCCGCTGCGCCGCGTGGCGGGGGCGGGTTCGGGTACGACCCCGTGTTCGTCCCCGACGGCCGCGCCGACGGTCGCACGATGGCCGAACTGGCCGACGGCGAGAAGGACGCCATCAGCCATCGCGGCCGCGCGGCCCGTGCGCTGGCCTCCTGGCTGGAGGGGCGTTGAACCGGCCCGCCGGCCCCGCGACGGCGGGCCCGCGTCCGATCGGGGCGCCGGTCGGCACCGCACCGGGTCCCAGCAAGCCGCGCGCCGCCGCCGTCTCGATCGCCTCCAACGCGGTCCTCATCGCCCTGAAGGTCGCCGCCGCCGCCGTGACCGGGTCGGTCGCCATCGCGAGCGAGGCGATGCACTCCGCGATCGACCTGATCGCCTCGATCGTCGCCTTCGTCTCGGTCCGAAAGGCCGACGAGCCCGCGGACGAGACCCATCACTTCGGTCACCAGAAGGCCGAGAACCTCGCGGCGGCGATCGAGGGGATGCTCATCCTCGTCGGCTCCGGGGTGATCGTCTACGAGGCGGTCCAGCGGCTGTCCGACGGCGCGCAGATCGAGTCGATCGGCGTCGGCATCGCCGTCATCGGGGCCTCGATGGTGGCCAACCTCGCCGTGTCGGCCTACCTGCGGCGGCGCGCGCGTCAGACCGAGTCCGCGGCGCTGGCCGGCGACGCGGCCCACCTCACCGCAGACGCGGCCACGTCGGCCGCGGTGCTCGCGGGGCTCGTGCTCGTCCAGATCACCGGTGCCGACTGGATCGATTCGGCGGTCGCGCTCTGCGTGGCGGCGGCGATCGTGGTGGCCGGCCTGCGGATCCTCACCCGCTCATCCCGCGATCTGCTCGACGAGACGCTGCCGGTCGAGGAACTCGAGGCGATCCGCGCCACCGTCGTCGCCTTCGGCGACCGCGGGGTGGCCGGCTTCCACAAGCTGCGCGCCCGCCGCGCCGGAGCCCATCGGCACGTCGACCTGCACGTGCAGTTCCGGTCGGGCACGACGCTCGAGGACGCCCACGACACCGCGCACGACCTTCAGGATGCGATCCGGGCCCAGCTCGGAGGCGCCGACGTCCTCATCCACCTCGAGCCCGAGGACCGTGTCCGGCCGGGCACCGAGATCCCCGCCCGCGACGGGGGCGCCCCGCCGGTCAGCGCAGGTTGATCGCGGCAGCGAGCATGACCGCAAAGGCCACGCCGGCGTACCCCTGGTAGCCGCCGATCGCCAGCAGGACCACGGTCACCAGGCACACGCCGACGACGGTCAGCCAGGCGATCTTCTGGACGGGCACCGGCGTATTCTCGCCGATCGGTCCCATGACTCCCGACCTCGCCCTCTCGCACCTGTCCGACGTGGCCCCCGAGGTCCGCGAGGGCGTCGTCCTCGACGCCGGCGGGCGGCGGCTCGCCGGCAGCCCGGCGCTCGCCGGCCCGGCCCGCGACCTCTTCACCCGCATCGACGCCGATCAGGCGGAGGTCGTGACCCCCCGCGGCGCCGTCTACGCGATGCGCGCCGGCGGGCATGCGATCGCCGTGGTCGCGGCACGCAGCGCGCTGCCGGCCGTGATGCACTACGACCTGCGGATGACGCTTGCGGCGCTCGACGGCGCGGAGGCGACGTGAAGCCCCGGACGAGGCCCCTCGACAGCGTCGCCGCCGCGCTCGGGGACGTTGCGGGCGCGCTGCGCCGGCGACGGGAGAGCCGGGAGTCCCGGGCGGTGGTCTACGACGCCGACGGCCACGGCTGGATCCTCGATCCGGCCTCCGAGCTTGCCGTCGCGCTCGCGGAGGTCGCGGAGGCGATGATCGACGCCGCCGAGACGCCGCCCGACGCGCCCCCTGCGCGGTAGGCCCCGCCGACCCCCGCCGCCGGCGGCCTGGGCGGCTTCGTGCAGGCGGCGGCGCGCCGCCACGCGGCCACTATCATCGCCCCGGTCATGGCTGGTGGGTCTCTCGCGCGGTTCGTCGCCCCGCTGGCGCTGGTCGTCGCCGCGCTCGCGGTTGTCGCCGTGGTCGCCACGAGCGCCGGGAACGGCGACGGCGGATCGACCGCCACGACGACGGCGTCGAAGACGACCACCGCGACCAAGCCGCCAAAGACGCAGCCCAAGACGTATACGGTCAAGGAGGGCGACAACCTCTCGATCATCGCCGAGAAGACCGGCGTCACGGTCGAGGAGCTTCAGGCCCTCAATCCGGATCTCGATCCACAGGCGCTGACCGTCGGCCAGAAGATTACGATCCGCGAGTGACCATGCTCCGGGTCCGCGCCCGGGCGGTGCTCCCGGCGGTCGCCGCGGCCGCAGCGCTGTCCGTGCTTCCAGCGCCTGCACAGGCGGCTCCCAGCATCTCGGCGCCGTCGGCGATCGTCGTCGAAGCGTCGACCGGTGCGGTCGCGTTCGCGCGCAAGCCGCGCGAGCGCCGGCAGATCGCGTCCACGACGAAGCTGATGACGGCGCTCGTGGCGCTCGAGCGCGTCGGCCTGGCCGACGTCCTCACCTCGCCCGGGTATGCCGGCGGCGCCGCCGAGACGACGATCGGGCTCAGGGCCGGCGAGCGGATGTCCGTGCGGGATCTCGTCACCGCCGTCCTGCTCGCCAGCGCCAACGACGGCGCGGCGACGCTGGCGGACGGCGTCGCCGGCTCCGAGCCGGCCTTCGTGCGCGAGATGAACGACACCGCCGCCCGGCTGGGCCTGCGCGACACGCGGTTCGCCAATCCGATCGGGCTGGACGATCCCAACAACTATTCGACCGCCGCCGACCTCGTTCGGCTCGGGGCGGCGCTCCGCGCGAATCCGTTCGCGCGGCGCACGGTCGATCGGCGCGCGGCAACGCTGCGCTCCGGCAGCCGGGTGCGCCGGATCGAGAACCGCAACTCGGTGCTCGCCGAGCTTCCCTCGGCCAACGGCATCAAGACCGGCCACACGAACCGCGCTGGCTACCTCCTCGTCGGCTCGGCCACCCGCAACGGCGTCACCGTCTACAGCGCCGTGCTCGGCGAGCCGAGCGACGGCGCCCGCGACGCCGACACGGTGGCGCTGCTGCGGTACGGCCTCGACCGCTTCCGCCTGGCTCGCATCGTCGTGCCGCGCCGGACGTACGGCTCGACCGCGGTCCGCTACCGGTCCGAGGATCGGATCGCCCTCGTGGCGGCGGGCGGCCTGAGCCGGGTGATCCGACGCGGGGCGTCGGTGACGGTCACGCCGGTGGGCCGGCCGGCGGACCTGAAGGGTCCGCTGCCCGCCGGGACCAGGGCCGGGACGCTCGTGGCGCGGGTTGACGGCCGCATCGTCGGGCGGATGCCGCTCGTCACGGCGGCGCCCGTGCCGGAGGTGACGGTGTGGGAGCGCGCGGTTGCCTTCGCGACCAAACCGGGTACGCTCGCCGTGGCCGTCGCCGTCCTGCTCGCGGTGCTCGCGGGCGCGGGCTGGTGGTGGCGCCGGCGCCACCACCGGGAGCCCGAGGCCGAGCCAGCGTGATCATCACCGTCACCCTCAACACGGCGATCGACAAGACGCTGTCGGTGCCGAACTTCCGCCTCGGTCGCCGCCACCGGTCGGTCGAGCAGACGACGATGCCGGGCGGCAAGGGCGTGAACATCGCCCGGGCCATCAAGCGCCTCGGGCGCCCCGTGATCGCGACGGGCTTCGCAGGCGGGTCGACCGGCACGCGCATCGTCGAACAGCTCACCCACGAGTCCGTGCTCAGCGACTTCGTGCGCATCCGGGAGGAGTCCCGGACGAACACCGCGGTGCTCGATCCGACCTCGGGCGAGCAGACCGAGATCAACGAGCGCGGACCGACCGTTACCCCGGCCGAACTCGAGCTGTTCGAGGACAAGCTCCTCTATCTCGCCCAGGGCGCGCGGATGTGCGTGTTCGCCGGCAGCCTGCCGCGGGGGGTCGAGACCGATGTCTACGCCCGCCTGATTCGCGAGGTGCACCGGCTCGGCGTCGTCACCGTCGTCGACACTGACGGCGATCCGCTCCGCCAGGCGGTGCGGGCCGAGCCAACCGTCGTGTCGCCCAACGTGCTCGAGGCCGAGGAGCTCGTCGGCCACGAGTTCAACGACGAGGAGGACCACCTCATCGCCGTGCGCGAGATGACCGAACTCGGTGCCCGCGAGGCCATCATGACCCTGCCGGACGGGTGCTTCGCCCGGATGCTCGTCGACGGCGCGCCGGCGCTGTTCCGGGCGCGGATCGAGCCCCAGGAGCCGCGCGCCGCCGTCGGGTCGGGCGACGCGTTCCTCGCCGGCTACTGCGCCGCCCGGTATGAGCAGGCCGCACCCGACGAGTGTCTGCGGTCCGCGGTGGCCGCGGGCGCCGAGTCGACGCAGCACTTCGGCGCCGGCGTCGTCGACCCCCAGCGGGTCGAGCGGCTGCGCGCCGAGGTGAACGTGGAGCCCGTCGACCTGCCGGCCGAGGTCGGCTGAGCGGCTCTGCCGGGCCCGGCTTCGTGCGAGGATGACGCCATGTGCATGCAGTGCATGGCGGGGGCGATGACGGCGGGCGCCGGGGCGACCGGGATACGGGCGTGGCTCGCCACCCGCGGATACGCGTGGCTCACGCCGCGGCGCCTGAAGGCCGCGACCGTGGCGCTGGTGGCCGCCGGCGTGGTCGTCGCGTCGGTTGCCCTCGGCGGTTCCGGAGCGTAGGCGGCCGGCTCCGCACGCCGCCCGTCAGTGGGCGTGCCCGGCGTGGGCGTCGGGGATCACGCCGGGGTCCAGCCGGACCGCGAGCAGCGCCGCGAGCGCCGTCGTGATCGGCACCGCCGCGATGAGGCCGATCGATCCGACGAGAATCGCCACGATCTCGGTCGCGACGGCTTCGAGGTTGACGGCCTGACTGAACGGTGTGTCGCCCTGCGAGAAGATCAGCACGATCGGAAGCGACGCGCCGACGTACGCGAGCACCAGGGTGTTCACCGTGGCCGAGACGTGGTCGCGGCCCACCGTCAGCGACTCGCGATACAGCCGGCGGACGTTCATCGCCGGATCCGCGCGGCGCAGCGCCATCACCGCCGACGCCTGGCTGACCGTCACGTCGTCGAGCACCCCGAGCGCTCCGATCACGATGCCGGCGAGGACGAGGCCCTGGAGGGACACACTCGTCCCGCCGAGCTGCAGGAACGTCGCCTCCTCGGAGGCCAGGCCGGTGATGTGGGCTGCGTCGGTGAAGACGACGGCAAGCCCGACCGTCAGCGCGAGGCTCGCGGCGGTGCCGAGCATGGCCGCGGCGCTCTTCGGACCGAGGCCGTGCGCCAGCGCGATCGTCACGAGCATCACGGCGGTCGACCCGACGATCGCGACGAGCAGCGGCTCGGAGCCCTCGAGGATCGCCGGCGCGACGAAGAAGACCACGAGCGCGAGGCTGATGGCCAGGCCGACCAGGGAGAGCGCGCCTCGCAGGCGGCCGAAGGCGACGACGAGCACGGCGAAGGCGATGGCGAGCCACAGCAGCGGCGCGCGGCGCTCGAAATCCACGAACGAGTACGGCGGCGGCCCCGGCTGGCCGCCTGGCGCGGCGTTGGCGGCCACGCGCAGCCGGTCGCCGACCGACACCTCGGGTGCGGGTCCGCTGTCGCCGAGCGGGAAGGCGTAACGCCTGCCGGCATCGGGTCCCGACTCGATCCGGACCGTCACCGACTGGCAGTTCGTCGCCTCGGGAGTCTGGCAGGGCGCGGCGACCACGCCGACCACTTCGGCCTCCTCCGTGCGCGCGTCGGCAACGCTGCCCAGCACGGCCTCCGTGTCGCCCCCCGGCCACAGCGCGACGAGGCCGACGACCGTGGCCAGCACGAGCGCGCCGATGACCGCGGCCATGGCCCGCCCGGCCGTGGAGGAGAGCAGCGACGAGCGCACGTCACAGGACTACGGGATCGCGGCGCGCCTTCCTTCCTTGTGCCCGGCGCGACTTCGCTCCGTCCGACCCGTCATTCTTCGCGTCCACCACCGCGAATTCACGAAGGAGCCGACTGGAGTGAGCAGCCGCAAGCAGCAGCGCGAACAGGCGCGGGCCGAGCGCCTGGCGATGGAGCAGAAGGCCGCCGCGGAGCAGAAGCGCAAGCAGCGACTGTGGCTGCTCGGGGGCGTCGTCGCGATGGCCGCGGTGGTCGTGGTCGTGCTCGTGGTGATCTCGGGCGGGGACTCCAAGGGCGGTGACGGCGACAGGGTCGAGGGGACCGCCGACATCCGGGCGATGCTCGCCGGCGTGCCCCAGTCGGGCCAAGCGCTCGGCAACCCCAAGGCGCCGGTCACGCTCGTCGAGTTCGCCGACCTCCAGTGCCCGTTCTGCAAGGAGTTCGCGGACAACGTCACGCCGCGGCTGATCCAGGACTACGTGCGCACGAACAAGCTGCGGATGGAGTTCGAGCCGCTCACCTTCATCGGGCCGGACTCCGAGCGGGCCGCCCGCTACGCGCTCGCGGCCGGCGAGCAGAACAAGCTCTGGAACTTCGTCGAGCTCTTCTACCGGAACCAGGGCACCGAGAACACCGGCTACGCCGACGACGACTTCATCGCCAAGATCGGCGCCGCGGCCGGGGTGAACGCGGCCCAAGCCGACGCCGCGAAGGGCTCGGCGGCGACGACGGCCGCACTGGCCAAGGCCAACGCGCTGGCGCAGCGCAACCAGGTCAACTCGACGCCGTCGTTCCTCATCGGTCGGACCGGGGGCCCGCTGATTCGCTTCGAAGCCCGCGCGCTCGATCCGAAGGTCTTCGCCGACCGGATCGAGCAGGAGCTGCAGAAGGTCCAGTAGGCACCGGCCTCGAGGCCCCGGGGCGGCGGGCGGCGGGGCCAGATCCGTGCGTCGTCCGGGGCCAAGGACGGCGTCTCGGTCGCCGGAATTCCCGCTCGTTGCGGGCGACGCGCCCCCGGCGACCGGGGGGCCCGCTGCTACCATCGCCCGGCGGTGTCCGACGGCGCTCGCACCCCCCGTTCCAGGCACCACCCGGCCCCGCTACGGCGGGGCTCGTTCGTCCGTCCCGAGGCTTAGGATCGTCCGATGGAAGTAGAGATTGGCCGCGGCAAGAAGGCCCGTCGTGCGTACGGGTTCGACGACATCGCGATCGTGCCGTCCCGGCGCACCCGCGATCCCGACGACGTCGACGTTTCCTGGACGCTCGGGCCCTACCGCTTCGAGCTTCCGCTGCTGGCCTCGGCCATGGACGGCGTGGTGTCGCCGCGCACTGCCGGCCTGCTCGGACGGCTCGGCGGGCTGGCGGTCCTCAACCTCGAAGGCGTCTTCACTCGCTACGAGGACGCCGAGGACATGCTCGAGCGTGTGGCCTCCTTCCCAAAGGAGGTCGCCACCCGGGAGATGCAGGAGATCTACCAGGAGCCGGTCAAGCCGGAGTTGATCGCCCAGCGAATCCAGGAGATCAAGGCCGAGGGCGTCGTCGTGGCGGCGTCGCTGACCCCGCAGCGCGTCAACCGCTACTACGAGATCGCGCTCGAGGCCGGGCTGGACATCCTGGTCATCCAGGGCACCGTCGTCTCGGCCGAGCACGTGTCGGCGACCTCCGAGCCCCTCAACCTCAAGGAGTTCATCGGCGAGGTGCCGGTGCCCGTCGTCGTCGGCGGCTGCGCCTCGTACCACACCGGGCTGCACCTGATGCGGACCGGCGCGGCCGGCGTGCTGGTCGGGGTCGGGCCAGGCGCGGCCTGCACCACGCGCGGCGTGCTGGGGATCGGCGTCCCGCAGGCGACGGCGATCGCCGACGTCGCCGCCGCCCGCTCCCAGCACATGCTCGAGACCGGCGAGTACACGAAGGTCATCGCCGACGGGGGCATGCGCAACGGCGGCGACATCGCCAAGGCGATCGCCTGCGGCGCCGACGCGGTCATGATCGGCTCGCCGCTGGCCCGCGCCTACGAGGCTCCCGGCCACG
>CAZEKK010000001.1:41874-44035 GCA_964512905.1 uncultured Solirubrobacteraceae bacterium | reverse complement strand
ATGAGCTCGGCGAACTGCGAGTGGCCCATCGAGAGGACGCGGAAGAGGAAGCGGCGGTCGAAGGTGTACGGGTCGGCTTCCAGCTCGAGGCGCACGTCGTGGATGCGGCGGTCGATCTCGGTCACCGCCACCGAGCCCTCGCCGTCCACCTCCGCGACGCGGGCCCGCAGCGACTCGAGTCCGGCGAGCGCCTCGCGGCGGCCGTGGTCCTGCCAGAAGCGGGTGACCTCGGCGGTCATCTCCTCGAGGCCCGGGAAGGCCGAGGCGAAGATCACGCCGGTGCCGTCGCGCAGCCCGTCGGGCAGCATCCAGCGGTCCGGAAGCTGGGACCCGGTCGTCGTCGTCTTGTAGTGCTGGACGAGCGGAATCCCCGCGTCGCGCAGGGCGTCGATCCCCGCGGCCACCGCGAGCTGGGTCGCGCGACCGAGCGCCTCGAGCCGGTCGGCGTCGATCCCGAACTCCTCACCGAGATCGAAGGCGCCCGCGCGGGCGGCGAGCTTGATGACGTCCTCGAGGCGGTCGATCGTCTCGAAGGCCGCACTGCCGTCGTCGGCCTTCACGAGCCGCGTGATGTGCTTGTCGAGGATCTCGTGGCGCTGGCGCTGCGGGATGACGTCGATGAACTGCTCGCCGTGCAGGATCCGCGCGAGGTTGCCGTCGTCGAACAGCCGCTCGGTGCCGGGAAGCCCCGCGGCGGCGCCGGTGATGACCACCGGCTCGGTGGAGGCGGGGCCGGGCGCGCCGCCGCCGCCGAGCAGGGCGCGGCCGCGCTCGAGGACGTCGGCGAAGAGGTGACCGAGCTCCGCGTAGGTCGACGCGGAGAGCGGGCCGCTCGCAGACGCCGCGGATGCCGCCGTCGGGGCTGCCGCCGGCGCCGCAGGTGCCGCCATCGGGACTGCCGCCGGCGCCGCAGGTGCCGCCATCGGGACTGCCGCCGGCGCGGGGGGCGCGGCCGGCGCCGGCACCGTGCCGCGGCCGAGCCCGGCGGCGTAGAGCCCGCACAGCGCCTGGTTGAACGACGGAACGTCGCCGAGCTTGGGGTGGTTCGAGGACAGGCTGAGCACCTGGTCGTCGCCGAGCACGTCGGAGGCGAAGGTCGCCAGGGCCCGCTTGGGGCCGACCTCGACGAAGACCCCGGCCCCGGCCTCGTGCAGCGTCTGCAGGCCCTTGACGAACTGCACGGGCGAGGCGACTTGGCGGGCGAGGATGTCCAGCATCCGCTCCTCGACGTCGTTCCCGGACGGATAGAACTCGCCGTCGACGTTGGCGACGATCGGGATCTCCGGCTTCCGCAGGCCCAGGCGCTCCAGCGTCGCCCGCAGCGGCTCGCTCGCCGCCGCGACGATCGACGTGTGGAAGGCATGGCTGACCGGCAGGGGAATCGCGGTGTGGTCGCGGCCCTGGAGCACCTCCACCGCCTGCCCGACGGCGTCCGTGGCGCCGCCGATCACGACCTGCGAGGTCGAGTTGACGTTCGCGATCACCGCGTAGCCGTCGATGCCCGCCAGCACCTCCTCGACCTCCTCGGGCGACGCCCCGCCGACGGCGGCCATCGCGCCCGGATCCTCGGGCTGGACGTTGACCATCTCCCGGCCCCGGGCGCTGACGGCTTCGAGGGCGGACTCGAAGGACAGCGCGCCCGCGGCCACCAGCGCCCCGTACTCGCCGAGGCTGTGCCCCATGACGAGGTCGGGCGCGACGCCGTACTCCCCGAGCAGGCGCGTGAGCGCGATGTCGGTCGCCAGCACCGCCGGCTGGGTGATCTCGGTGTGGCGAAGCTCCTCGTCCGCCCGCGCCATCGCGGCGTCGTCGGCGGGATCGACGAAGATGATGTCGGTGAGCTTGCGGCCCTCGAGCAGCGGCTCCATGATCGCGTCGGCGGCATCGAACACGTCCGCCACGACCGGCTCGGCGTCGCGCAGGGCGCGCAGCATGTTCGCGTACTGCGACCCCTGGCCCGTGTAGAGGAAGGCCACCTTTCCGGGCGCCCCCGACCCGCGGAAGATGCCTCGCTTGCGCAGCGCCAGCCAGGTGGCCGGCGCCCCGCCGTCGAGGGCCTTGAGCGCGAGCGCACCCTTCGTCGCGAGGTCGTCGGCGTCGGCGTAGTCGATCGCCAGCCGCTCGGGCGCGTCGAGGTCGGCCTGCGCGGGAGGCGCCGGCG
>CAZEKK010000001.1:32193-41774 GCA_964512905.1 uncultured Solirubrobacteraceae bacterium | reverse complement strand
ACGGCGTGGAAGTTCGTGCCGCCGAATCCGAAGGCGCTGACGGCGGCCACGCGGGTGCCTCCGGCGGGCACCTCCCACTCGCGCAGCTCGGTGTTCACCGCGAACGGCGACACACTCCAGTCGAGGTTCGGGTTCGGGCGCTCGAAGTTCAGGCTCGGCGGCAGCACCTTGCCGTCCAGAGCCAGGACGGCCTTGAGGATTCCGGCGGCGCCGGCCGCCGCCTTCAGGTGGCCGATGTTCGACTTCACCGAGCCCAGCGCGACCGACCCGGGCGCGAGGCCGGCGCCGGCGAAGGTCTCCATGAGGCTCGTGACCTCGACGACATCTCCGACGCGAGTCGAGGTCCCGTGGCCCTCGACGAGCGAGCAGTCCGCCGGTGAGAGCCCGGACGCCGCCCACGCCCGTTCGATCGCGAGCTTCTGCCCGATCGGGTTGGGCGCGGTGATGCCCTTGCCCTTGCCGTCGCTCGAGCCGGCGATCGACCGCACCACGGCGTAGATCCGGTCGCCGTCGCGCTCGGCGTCGGCGAGGCGCTTGAGCACGAAGAGCGCGGCGCCCTCGCCCATGACGAAGCCGTCGGCACCATCGGCGTACGGGCGGGTGCCCGTCGCCGAGAGCGCGCCGATGGCACAGAACTTCACGAAGCTCGACGCGCCCATGTTGCGGTCGACGCCCCCGGTGACCACGGTGTCGAACTCGTGCTCGACGAGTCCCTCGATCGCGGCGTCCATCGCGGCCATCGCCGAGGCGCACGCGGCGTCGGTGATGAAGTTGGTCCCGTGCAGGTCGAAGACGTTGGCCACGCGGCCGGCCATGACGTTGCCGAGCTCGCCGGGCATCGTGTCCTCGGTGACCTCGGGCAGCCACGCCTCGAAGCTCGACCGCAGCTCGGCCTCGATCGCCGCGCGCGTGTCTGCGGGCAGCGCGGCGAAGCTCCCGCCGCGCTCGAGCTCGCGAGCGAGCTCGGGGAACGTGATCCGCAGGTAGGTGAGGTAGTGCTTCTCGCCGGCCATGGCGTTGCCGAGGATCACCCCGGTCCGCTCCTGGTCCAGCGGCCGTTCGGGCCAGCCGTAGTCCATCAGCGCCATGCGCGTGCACGCCAGGGCCCACTTCTGGCCGTCGTCCATGGCGTCGGAGACCTTCGGCGGGATCGGCAGCTTCCAGCCCAGCGGGTTCCACTCCCAGTCGCGGACCCAGCCGCCGATCTTGGAGTAGGTCTTCTCGGGCGCCCCGGGCTCAGGATCGAAGTAGAGCGCGGGATCCCAGCGGGCCGGATCGACCTCGCTGATCGAGTAGCGGCCCTCGGTCACGTTGCGCCAGAACGCGCCGGCGTCCGGCGCGTCGGGCAGGAGGGCGCCGACGCCGACGACGGCGACTGGCTCTGTGGTCATGCCGTTGCCTTGCATCATCAGGCGCGACCGTAATCGTGATTGGCGACCGTGTCGAGGTCGACCGCCACGCCGGCCTGCGCGGACTGGATCGCGGCCAGGTCCAGAGCGGCCGGGGGCTCCTCCGAGATGGCGACGAGCGCGGCGGGCAGCTCGCGGGCTGCGATCTCGCCAATCGATTCCAGCGTGAAGTCGAGGGCCTCGACGTCGAGGCCCGCGGCCATGGTCATCCCCACTCCGTGGTCCTCCCCCGGATAACGGACAGCGGCCCGGCGGCCAGTGGCGAAGAACTTGCCAGGGAATCGCGGACCTTTCATCAGGGACGGCACCGATTGACCTGCGGCGATCCCACCCTTCGGGTGGGGGAAACCCGCAGGCGGCGCCACCGGATGACCGTCGATCGGCCGACGAACAACCATCCCGAGGCTGGCTCTGGCGGCCGATGGGACCCGGGGGGCGCCGCGCCCATCATGCTCCCCATGAAGCGCGCCGCGACCCCCGCCTTGGACGACCGCGGAGCGGTCGAGCCGGAACCGGCAGCTCTCGCGCTGCCGCCGGCTCCCGCCAGGGTCGTGCTCGCCGACGACCATCCGCTCTACCGCGACGGGCTGAGCCGCGCCCTGGGCTCGCGGTCGGACCTGGTCCTCGTCGGCGAAGCTGCGGACGGGGTCGCGGCGCTGGCCCTCATCGAGGAGCTGGCGCCCGACGTCGCGCTTCTGGACGTCCAGATGCCCGGCCTCGACGGCATCGATGTCTGCCGGCGGGTCACCCGCCAGCGGCCCGAACTGCCCACCCGGGTGTTGCTGCTCAGCGCACACGTCGATGAGGACATGGTTGCACGCGGCATCGCCGCGGGCGCGAGCGGCTACCTCGGCAAGGACGCCTCCCGGCGCGACATCGGCGACGCGGTCGCCAATGTGGCCTCCGGCCGGGGATCGTTTGCCGGCGGCGTCGCCGATGGCGTCGTCGCGGCGCTCGAGCGGCTGCTGGCCCTCGAGCCCCGATCGCCCGGCCAGGCCGCCTGATACAAGACGCGCGTGACCCCGTCCGCGCGCGTCCGCGTCCTCGTCGCCGACGACCACCCGATGTTCCGTGAGGGCGTGGTCCGCGCGGTGCGCGAGCGGCCCGACCTCGAACTCGTCGGCGAGGCATCCGACGGCCGCGACGCCCTGGACCAGATCCGCGCGCTGACCCCCGACGTCGCGGTCCTCGACCTGAAGATGCCCGAGCTCGACGGCCTGGCGGTCCTCAACGCGGTCAGCCGGGAGACGCTGCCGACGAAGGTCATGCTCCTGAGCGCGTTCGTCGACGGCACCCTCGTCTACGACGCCATCGCCTCGGGCGCGCTCGCGTTCCTCTCCAAGGAGGCCGGCCGCGGGCAGATCTGCGACGCGATCGCCGCCGTCGCCCGCGGCGAGACCGTGATGTCCGACCAGATCCAGGCCGGCATCGCCAGCGAGATCCGCGCCCGGGGCCGGCCCGACCGGCCGTCGCTCACCGATCGCGAGGCCGAGGTGCTCGCCCGCATCGCCGAGGGCCGCTCCGCGCCGGACATCGCCGCCGAGCTTCACCTCAGCACCGCCACGGTCAAGACGCACCTCCAGCATCTCTACGACAAGCTCGGGGTCTCGGACCGGGCCGCCGCCGTCGCCGAGGCGATGCGCCGCGGCCTGATCGAGTGAGCGCCGCGGACGCCTGCTCGCCGGCGCGGCCGCCGGCCGCCGGGGCCGAGCCCGTCTCCGACTCCGCCGCCGGCCAGGGCCGGCCCGACCGCGCGATCGCGGTCGCCCGCCTGGCGGCACTGCCGGTGATCTTCGCCGGGGAGCGCCTCGTGCCCCATCCAGAGAACGGCGGGGACCTCTTCGACCCGATCCTGGCCGCAGCGGCGGTCTACGCGCTGGCGCTGTTCGCACTGGCCTGGTGGCGGCCCGCAACGCTCGCGCGCGTGCCCGGCGTGGTCATCGCCGCGATCGACCTCGGGTTCCTCGTGGCGCTCACCCACACGTCGGGCGGACCGTTCTCCCAGCTGCGCGCGGCGTTCTTCTTGCTCCCGGTCGCGGCGGCGCTCGTGCTGCCGCCGCGGCTCACCGCGGCGGTCGGGGCGACGTCGGTGATCGCCTACCTCGCGATCTCCCTGACCCACCCGGCCACCGCCGACCGCGAGGGCGCGCTGGACTTCGAACTCGCCCAGGCGTTCTACCTCGCCTGGACGGGCGTCGTGGCCACCGTCCTGTCGGTGGCGCTCTCGCAGCGCACGGCGCGGATCCGGGCCCTGGCGGCCAGCCGCGGCCGCCTCGTGGCCCAGGCCCTGGACGCGGAGGACCGCGAACGCCGGCAGCTCGCCGAGGCGCTGCACGACGAGGCGATCCAGAACCTCCTCGCCGCCCGTCAGGAGCTCGACCCGGGCGCCGGGGATCCGCCCGATCTCGAGCTGGCCCGGGTCGGCCTGGACCGCACGGTCGCACAGCTGCGCGACGCGGTGTTCGAGCTGCATCCGCACCTCCTCGAGCACGCCGGCCTGGCCGCGGCGCTGCGCGCGGTCGCGGCGCAGCAGGCCCGGCGGGGCGGCTTCGAATGGTCGGTGGACGTCGCCCCGGCCGCCGAGGGCGTCGCTGATCAGATCGTGTTCTCCGTGGCCCGCGAACTGATGGTCAACGCCGCCAAGCACGCCGGCGCCAGCCGCCTCGACGTCGCCGTCCGCGCGCGCAACGGCGGCCTCGAACTGGAGGTCCGCGACGACGGGAAGGGCTTCGACCCGGCCGCGGCGCGCCTGGCGCCCGGTGAGGGGCACATCGGGCTGGCGTCGTCGCTGGAGCGGATCGAGGCTGTAGGGGGAACGTTCGTGATCGACGCGGAGCCGGGGCGCGGGGCCAGCATCCGGGCGACCGTGCCGGGGCCGGCGAGCGCCTGAGGGTCCGGTCAGCACGCGTGGCGGGGCTGGCGGGTCCCTGCGGGTCCGGTCACACGGCGTGCCGGTCAAACGACGGCGTTCGGCAAGACCGCGTCGGCGGTCGCCGCGTCGGCGTCGGCGCGGAGCGCCTCGAGGATGAGCTGGTCCTCCGCCAGGTCGTCGAGCAGCCAGGGCGCCCCAAGCGTGCGCTCGAAGACCCAGCCGTCGAGCAGGACGTCCGCGATGGGACGACCGGACTCGACCTCGGCGAGGACGTACGCCGACAGCGCGCGGGCTGCGGCGTGGCGGCGCAGGAGCGAAAACCCCGGCGCCGGCACCAGCGGGCCCGGCGCGGGATTGCCGCGCCGGGCCGTGCCGTGATGCGTGGTATGGAGTGCTGCGCTGCCCGTGTCAGCCGTCCCCAGGCGGCGGACGGGCGGCATCGTGGCTCTCCGCGCCTCCCCAGACGCGAGGTCCACGACGGCCGGGCCGGCGCTCCCCGCGGGAGCGCCTGGTGGTGCGGGGCATGGCGGATCTCCTTCCTCGAGGACGGAGCCGACGACGGCGGGCGCGACCGGGGCCTGGTTGGGTCCGGCGCCGTGCGCCGGGCCCGTCGGGCCGCTGCCCGATCGGTGCCCGCGCGCCCGCGTGCCTTCGGAGGGGCCGGCCGGCACGGGCACACCGGCGGCGGCGACGAGCTGATCTCCCCGGATGGCGGTCCGCGTGCGGCGGGAGGCTGGGAGCGCGTCGTCGTCGCGACCGGCGGCGGCGATGGGATGCGGTGCGGTCGGCATGGGAGGAGTGTCGGACCTACGCCGGGCCGCGGGCATCGCCCGGGCGGACCCAGTGGCGGCGTGCCGCGCCTCATCCGATCGACGGTCGTTCGATCGGCGCCGGCGCCCCGAGCCTCTACGGTGTCGGCATGTCGAGCCCGTCGCTGCCCGGCCCCGAGCGCCCGGATCCGGGCGGCGCGCCCGCCGGGCTCGGGCCGGCGCAGGGCGGCGCCGGCGTCGGGCCGAGCCGCGCGCTCCTCGGCGCCCGCGGGGCCGCATCCGTGTCGGCCTCGCGCACCGGCCGCCGCGCCCTGCAGGTGCTCGGCGGGCTGCTCCTGCTGCTCGCGCTGCTGCTGACCCTGCTCGTCGCGGGGCTCGACGTCGGCCCGATCGCGCTGATCACCGGCCTCGTGCTCGCCGTCGTCCCGGTCCCGCTGTACGTCTGGCTCGCCCTGCGGGTCGACCGGTTCGAACCCGAGCCGCTCCCCATGCTGGCGTGGGCGTTCTTCTGGGGCGCCTCGGGCGCGGCGTTCATCGCGCTGATCGTCAACAGCGCCGGCCAGGCGATCGTCGGCTCGAACTTCGGCTCGGACGTCGGGGAGCTCTACGGCTCCTCGATCTCGGCGCCCGTCGTGGAGGAGTCGGCCAAGGCCGCCATCCTGTTCGGCATCTACCGCTGGCGGCGGGCCGAGTTCGACGGGATCCTCGACGGGATCGTCTACGCCGCGATGGTCGGGCTCGGCTTCGCGATGACCGAGAACGTCCTCTACTACGGCAGCGCCGCGTCCGAGGGCGGCGTGCCACTCGCCGCCACCTTCTTCCTGCGGGGCGTGATGGCACCGTTCGTGCATCCGGTGTTCACCGCCATGACCGGGATCGGCCTCGGGATCGCCGCGATCTCGACGAAGAGAAGCGTCCGGTTCGTGGCGCCCGCCGCGGGCCTGCTGGCGGCGATGGTGCTCCACTCGCTGTGGAACACCGCCGCCACCGTGTCGGGCGGCGCCCCGTTCCTCGGCGTCTACGCGCTCATCATGGTCCCGATCTTCTGCGGGCTCGTCGTCGTCGTGGTGTTCCAGCTGCGCCGCGAGGGCCGCTCCGTCGCCCGGTGGCTGTCGCCCGAGGTCGCGTCGGGAGTCCTGACCGCCGAGGACGTCGCGACGCTCTCGTCGCTGCGCGAACGCCGCCGCGCGGTCCGCGGCGCGCGCCGGGCCGGCGGGCGCCGCGCCGCGCGCGAGCGCCGGACCTTCCACGCCATGGCCACCACGCTCGCGTTCCGCCGCGAGCGGGGAGCCAAGGGCCTGCCGCTGGACGTCGCCGACCCGGCGGCCGCCGACGCCGCGGGCGTCGCCGAACTCGCCGCCCTGAAGACGGCGCTGCCACCGGCCCCCGCGCCGCGCGGCGGTGCCACGGCGGCGTGGCCCGGCGCCGCGCCCGCCGCCGGGTCGCTGCCGGCGGCCGGTCCCGCATCCGCGGCCGGCCCGGCCCGGCCCGCCGCCACGGCGCCGCCGGCGCCCGCGGCCCCGGCGACGGCGACGTTCCACGCCCCGGCCGGCTGGTACCCCGACCCGTGGCGGGCCGCGGCCTGGCGGTGGTGGGACGGGCGGGAATGGACGGGGCACGTCGGCTGAGGGCCGCGGGCGGCCCGCGCCTCGGCCCGGGCCGCTACCGCTGGTAGCGCTCCTTCCACTCCTCGTACGGCATGCCGTACACGACCTCACGCGCCTCGGCGTCGGGAAGGTCGATGCCGCGCGCCTCGGCCTCCTCGCGGTACCACCGCGACAGGCAGTTGCGGCAGAACCCGGCGAGGTTCATGAGGTCGATGTTCTGCACGTCGGTGCGTTCGCGCAGGTGCGCGACGAGGCGTCGGAACGCTGCGGCCTCGAGGTCGGTCCTGGTCTGCTCGTCGAGGTCGGTGGTCATGCGATCGTCTCCCAGACGGGGCCCAGGCGAACGCCGCCCGGCCCACGGTCGATTTCGGCGTAGGCGGCCCCGCTCACGCCGCTGACGTGCCCGACGATGATCCGCAGGACCTCGCGGGCCTGCGGGTGCTCGGGCCGGCCGTCGGGCGAGGCGTGCGACGGCGCCGCGAGGGCGAAGGCGTCGGCCTCGAACTGGTGCAGCAGCGATCCCGCCACCCGGTTGACGCCGGCGGGCGTCGCGAGGTGCGCGGCCACGTCGTCGAGCAGCACGGGCCGCAGGCCCGCTGGCGTGCGGACGACCGCGAACGGGGCGACCGGCGCGCCGGCGTCGTCCAGGCCGCCGACCCGCGCGATCGCCAGGCTGCGGGCGGCGTCGAGCACCTCGGCGAGCGCGGACTGCACCTCGGCGTCGTCGTCGGGCATGCCCGGACGGTAGCGATCCGCCGGGTCCGATCAGGCGTCGAGCACGGCGGCGGCAACCGCGAGGGCGACCTCGGCCCGGTCGCGCAGGGAGTCGCGCAGCACGTACTCCTCGGGGGTGTGCGCGCCCCCGCCGCGCGGCCCGAGGCCGTCGATCGTCAGCGGGACGGCAGTCGCGAGGTGCGACGCGTCGCTGGCCCCGCCGCGCCCCGCGGCGACCACCGGACGGCCGAGGCGCTGCGCCGCGCCCTCGATCACCTCCGCGGCGGCCGCACGCGTGTCCATGCCCGGCCAGCGCCGAATGAGCGAGGGCTCCAGGCGCACGCCGTCGTGCTCGGCGGGGAGATCGTCGACGACGCCGTCGAACGCCTCGAGCGAGCGCGCGCGGATGTCGCAGTGCAGTTCGCCGTGGGCGGGCACGACGTTCAACGCACTCCCGGCGCGCAGGATGGTCGGCACGGCGCTGAGGCGGGCGTCCCCGCCAGGGTCGTGGTGCGCCGCAATCCGCTGCGCGGCGGCGGCCAGCGCGAGCAGGGCGTTGCGCCCCATGTCCGGGGCCGATCCGGAGTGGGCAGAGGCGCCGAAGGCCTGCACCCGCAGCGTCCCGGCGGCCTTGCGCTGGCAGATGACCGCCTCGGCGCCGTCGGGCGCACGCTCCCCGGCCTCGAAGCACAGGCAGGCATCCCAGCCGGCAAACCGCTCGGCATGGATGAAGGCGTGGGTGCGCCACTCCTCGTCGTTGACGAGCAGCAGGCCCGCCGTCGCGACCCGATCGTCCTGCGCGAGCGCGCGCAGGACGCCGAGGGCGAGGACGTCCCCGCCCTTCATGTCCACCGCGCCCGGCCCGTACAGGCGCTCGCCCGCGTCCCGCAGCGGCCGGTGGCCGGCGTGCTCGACCACGGTGTCGAGATGGCCGAGCAGGAGGATGCGCTTCGTCCCCGGGCCGGCGACGGTGGCCAGGAGGTCCTCGGCGTGGTCGGGCGTCGAGCACGGAAGGCGCTCGACGACGGCGTCGGGCGGCAGCAGCGCGGACGCCACGGCAACGGCCTCATCGGCGCCGTCCCGGTCCCCGGACGGCGAGGACACGGCCACGAGCGCCTCGAGCTCGCGCTCCGCACGGCGGGCGATGTCGTCGGCGGCCGCGGCGACCCAGGCATCCATGAGGGCGCCGATGGTAGCCGGGCCGGCCGCCCGCCGGCCCGCACGCCGCCGCCCGGTGCCATCATCGGCACCGATGCGCCTCGCCCCAGCCGCACCTGCCGTGCTCGCCGCCGCCGTGCTCGTCGCCTGCGGGGCGGCGCCGGACGGCCGGGCTGCCCGGTCGTCGTCCGAGCCGGCGCCGCCGCCGGTCGCAGCGCTCGGCCCGCGCGAGGCCATCGTCGCCGCGGCCGGCGACATCGCCTGCGCGCCGGGCCAGCGGCCCGCCGCCAGCCGCTGCCGCCAGGCCGCGACCGCGGCGGTGGTCCGCCGCCTGCGCCCGGACGCCGTGCTGGCCCTCGGCGACCTCCAGTACGGCGGCGGCGCGCTGGCCCAGTTCCGGGCCGGCTACGGACGGACGTGGGGTGCGGTGAAGCGGATGACCGTGCCGGTGCCCGGCAACCACGAGTACGACACGCCCGGGGCCGCTGGGTACTTCGCCTACTGGGGCGCCGCGGCCGGACGCCCGGGACAGGGATGGCACGCCCGCGACCTCGGCTCGTGGCGGGTGATCACGCTGAACTCCAACTGCGACGAGGCCGGTGGCTGCGGCCCCGGCTCGGCGCAGTTGCGCTGGCTCGAGCGTGACCTGCGGGTCAATCCGCGGCGCTGCACCGTCGCGCTGTGGCACCACCCCCGCTTCAGCTCGGGCTCCGAGCACGGGTCTGATCCGCGCACGGCGCCGCTGTGGGCCGTCCTGGCCCGCCGTGGCGCCGACCTCGTCCTCACCGGCCACGACCATGGCTACGAGCGCTTCGCCCCGCAGACGAGCAGCGGCCGTGCGAGCGCGGCCGGTCTGCGCCAGATCGTCGTCGGGACGGGCGGCCGCTCCCTGCACGGGTTCTCGGCGCCGCAGCCGAACAGCGTCGTGCGCGGGGCCGGCGTGTTCGGCGTGCTCGAGCTCGGGCTGCACGCCCGCGGCTACACGTGGCGCTTCCGCCGGGCCGCGGGCGCGCCGTTCGCGGACACCGGTCGCGCGCGCTGCCGCTGACGG
>CAZEKK010000001.1:16058-32093 GCA_964512905.1 uncultured Solirubrobacteraceae bacterium | reverse complement strand
GCGAGGCTGGCCGGTCAGTCAGACACCGCGGCGGCCACCAGCGGCCCGTGGGCGCGATCCTTGCCGTCGAGCTTGGCGACGTGGAGCGCGAGGTCGGCCGCCGCGAGGAGGTCGTCGACCGACCGGGCGTGATCGGGACACATCGCCCAGCCGACGCTGCAGGCCAGGCGGAAGCCCGGCAGCCCGAGGCGCGCGTCGGCATCGCGCATGTGCTCGACGACCCGCGCGGCGAGCGCCGCCATGCCATCTGCCGTCGGGTGGCGGGCCACGATGGCGAACTCGTCGCCACCGAGGCGGCCCACGAGGTCCGACGCCCGCGCGCAGGTGACGAGGGTCTCCGAGGCGGCCCGCAGCACGCGGTCCCCGCCCGGATGGCCGAAGCGCGTGTTCGCCTCCTTGAAGGAGTCGAGGTCGACGACGAGCAGCCCGACCGCATCGGCGGCGCGCTCGCTCCCGACGAGCGCGCTGAGCCGCTCGACGAGCGCGCGGCGGTTGGCGACCCCGGTGAGCGGGTCGGTGAGCGACAGCCGGACCGCATCTGAGCGCAGGTCCACGAGCAGGCGCTTGGCGGCCATGATGGTGAAGGCGATCGCCGCGTACGCAGGCGTCATGACGATGAGGTCCGCATAGGTGCCCGACCCGACGGCGTGCGGGTCGTAGAGCGCCGGGAGCGCGAGGACCAGGACGCAGCCGACGAGATACGGCACCGCCTCCCGAGGACGGTAGAAGTAGGAGGCGTAGAGCACGATGAAGAGCAAGCCGGCCTGGGCGGGCGAGGCCGATCCGCCGGTCGCCGCCATCGCGATCGCGGTCGCCGGCAGGCCCAGCGCCGTCGAGGCATGCGACACGAGCGGGCTGGCCCGCTCCCAGTCGACGATGGTCAGGCAGGCCAAGCCCCAGAGCATCGCCAGGCCGCCGAGCGCCAGCACGGCGCCTGAGCTGGTGATCGTCACTCCGGGTGCCGCGAGCAGGGCGAGGAAGGAGCCGCCCGCGGTCAGGTAGAGGATGCCCGCGACCTTCCCGGCGATCCGGCGCTCCTCCTCGAGATCGAGAGCACGCAGCCGGTGGTAGTCAAGGGCGCGGGGCAGCCTCACGCCGACCCGTCCAGCGGTCGTCCGTCGTTCCAACTCCACAGCACCGGGTTCTCGCGCTCGTGGCCGAGGACGCTGACGGTTGCGGTGCTCAGCGCGAGGTTCCCGCCGCCCTGCGGCGGCATGCCGATCCACCGCGCCCCGAGCACGCGCAGGACGTGGCCATGGGCGAACACCGCCGCGTCGCCGTCGAGACCACGCAGGCGCGCGATGACGCGGTCCACCCGGGCGCCAACCTCCGCGGGCGTCTCGCCGTTCGGGCAGCCGTCGCGCCACAGGCGCCACTCGGGACGGCGCGCCCGGATGTCGACGGTCCGCAGCCCCTCGTAGTCGCCGTAGTCGAACTCGCGCAGGTCGTCGGTCACCTCGGGGTCGGGGCAGCCGGCGATGCGGGCCGTCTCGCGGGCGCGGCCGAGCGGGCTGGAGAGCACGAGCACGAACCGGCGTCCGGCGATGCGACGGGCCGCCTCGGCGGCCTCCTCGCGGCCATGCTCGGTGAGCGGGACGTCGGTGCGCCCGGTGTGCCGGCCGCTGCGACTCCAGTCGGTTTCGCCGTGGCGGACGAGCACGATCTCAGGCTGTCGTGGCGCTGGCACGGTGCGCCGATCGTAGGGTCAGCACAGGCGGCATCGGCCCGGCCGCCGATATGGGCCGGTCGACGCCGGCGACGGGACGAGGCCGCGGCATCACGTGAACGGTGTCGGCCACGAGGGGGCGATCGCCGCCGTGGCGGCGCGCCCGCTGGACCGATGTGCGACCGGCGCCGGGCCTCCCCCGCCCCGCGGGCGATCGCGTAGCGTCCCGGTCGATGCGGATCGTGACGTGGAACGTCAACTCGCTGCCGGCGCGGCTGCCGCGGGTGCTCGAACTCCTCGCCGACCATGCGCCGGACGTCGCCTGCCTGCAGGAGATCAAGGCGGGCGCGGAGGCCGTTCCGCGCGCCGAGATCGAGGCCGCGGGCTACGCCGTGGCCGACCACGGCAGCGGCGGACGCGAGGGCGTCGCGATCCTCGCGCGCGCCGACGCGGGCCTGCACGACGTCGCGCGGGGGCTGTCCGGCGAGCCGCAGCCCGAGCAGGCACGCTGGATCGAGGCGACCGCCGCGGGCGTCCGGATCGTGAGCGTCTACGTCCCCAACGGGCAGGCCGTCGGGAGCGCCGCGTACGCCGCCAAGCTCGCGTTCCTCGAGGCGGCGGCCGCCCGTGCCGCCAGCCTGGCCGCTGCCGGCGTCCCGCTCGTCGTGTGCGGGGACATGAACGTTGCGCCCGCAGATCTCGACGTCTACGACCCCGTCGCCTTCGCCGCCTCCACGCACGTCCAGCCGCAGGAGCGCGCCGCGCTGGCCGCGCTGCGCGACGCCGGCGGCCTCCGGGACGCCTACCGCGTCCTGCGCCCGGTCGAGCCGGGCTTCACTTGGTGGGATTACCGGCAGGGGCACTTCCACAAGGGGCTGGGACTGCGAATCGACCACGTGCTGCTCAGCGCCGGGCTGGCGGAACGTCTCGTCGCGTGCGGCCCCGACCGCGCCTACCGCAAGGGTTCCAAGCCCTCCGACCACGCCCCCGTCGTGGTGGAACTCGCCCCGCCGGAGGGCCGGCCGGCCGGCATGGCGCCGGGCTCGCACCGGACCCGCCTCGACGCCGCCCTCGCGCTCGAGGCCGACGGCCAGCGCCTTCTCCTCGCCGGCGAGGAGAAGGCCGGGCGGGCGAAGATGAAGGAGGCCTCCCGCCGCTACCAGGAGTCGTGGGATCTCGCCCCGCCGGCGAGCTACGGCCGGCTCGTCGGGATGATCAAGGCCGCCGTCATCGCCGGCGAGGGACCGCGCGAAGCGGCGCTCGTGCGCGCAGCGCTTGGCGTCCCGGCCGGGAGCGAGGTGGATCCCGCCGCGCTCTCGCCGGCGGCCGCGTACGCCCTCGCCGTGGCGGCGCTCGTCGACGGCGACGACGACCAGGCGGCTGCCGCGGCCGCGGCGATGGGCGCGGGCTCGGAGGCCTTCGGCCGCGCCGCCGCTGCCGCCGCCGCGCTCGCTGCGCGTGACGGCGCTGCCTACGCTGCCGCCGTCCGGGCGATCGTGGCGGACTTCGAGCGCCGCGACGAGCACATCACCGGCGTCCCGATCGCGGACACTGCGCTGATGCTCGAACGCCTCGCCGGGGCCCGCGGCCTCGCCGCCGGGCCGGTGTCGGCGCTGCTGCCGCCGGTGACGTGAGCCGGCCGGAGCGGCGCCGGGCCGGCGCCGCAGCGCGCCGTACGCGATCAGGCGCGTCTGGCTTCGAGAGCAGCGCCGGCGAGGGCACCGAGGAACGCGGCGGCGGCAGGCGAGGCACGAGGCGCAGCGCGGTGGAGCCCCGCGTGCGGGCGGGCGCCCGCGGGCGGCACCGCAGGGACTCCGCGTCGGGTGCGACGGGAGTCGCGCATCCGGCCCGGCGCAACGGACGCGATCGCAGTCCCGCAGGCATGCACAACGCAACAAGCGAGCCCAGTCCGCGGACGCGCGTGCTTCCGTGCACCTATGGCGTGCACCAGAGCACACGCGTCGCCGAGAACGCGGCGAGTGTGCGGTTGGGCAGGATTCCCGCACCCGCCGCCCATCGCCCGCACCCGCCGCCCATCGCCCGCCCCGCCGCCGATCGCCCGGCCCGCCGGCCCCGCCAGCCCGGCTCAGACCGCCGCCGGCGCCAGCGGCGCGGCGACCGCCGCCCGCGCGCCGAGCAGGTGCTCGGTCAGGAACGCCGTCTGGTCCGCGACGGCCCGCTCGAACAGCGGCGGAACGTAGATGTCGAAGTGGCCACCGTGGTAGCGGCGCAGTTCGCCGCGCGGGGCGCGACCTGCGGCCCGGGCGGCAGGCTCCGGCGGCGTGACGACGTCGTCGTCGCAGACACAGACCAGCAGCGGGCAGCGAACCCTGGGGGCTGCGCGGATCGGTCGGTCCAGGCCGATCCGCAGCGCCACGCGCGCCGCCACCGCGTTCACCCACGGTTCGCCGGGCGCGAACAGCGCCCGGTAGCCGGGCTCGGCGTCCGGCGTCGTGATGAAGGCCACCGAGCCCGGCGGCCCCACCGCCGGAACGGTCACCGGCGGCGCGCCCGACCGGGCTGCGCGCACGTCGCGCAGCGCGGCCGCGGTCAGCCGGGCCGTCGTCGCGGGCGGCACCCGGGCCAGCGTGGCGGCACCGTCGACGAACGGCGCCTGCGCCACGACCGCGGCGATCCCCGGATCCGCGGCGGCAACCACCAGCACGTGCCCGCCGCTGAACGACGTCCCCCAGAGGGCCACGCGGTCCGGATCGACGTCGGGCAGTCCGCGCGCGAACGCGACCGCCGCGCGCCAGTCCGCGCGCTGCGCGGCGATGTCGAGCACTTGGCGCGGCGCCCCGCCGCTGTCACCGAACCCGCGGTAGTCGAAGACCAGCGCATCGAGGCCGGCGGCGGCGAACCGCTCGGCGTAGGCGCCCAGCCGCGCCGGACGCGTGCCCGCGAAGCCGTGCGCGAGGACGACGCACGGCCGCCGCCCGGCCCCCGCCGCCCGGTAGTGCCACGCGGCGAGGCGCGCGCCCCCCAACTCGAAGCCGACATCGGTCCGGTCCATCTGCCGAGGGTAGCGCCGCTGCGCCGGATACGATGCCCGCCCGCCCCCGCTCCCAGGAGGAATCCCCCTCGTGCCCGGACGCGTCCTCGCCGCCCTACTCGCCATCCTCGCCACCGTCGCCCTCGTCGCCTGCGGCGACGACTCCAAGAGCCAGGCCGACACCTTCAAGGAGGCCTTCGAGCCGATCAACGCCGCGATCGTGAACACCGGGGCCGATCTCGGCGAGGCGATCAGGGGCGCCTCGAACAAGACGGACGACCAGATCGTGTCGGAGTTCAGCAACCTCGCCAATCAGGTCGGGGACGAGATCAAGAGCCTCGAGGAGACCGACCCGCCCGAGGACCTCAAGCCGACGGTCGACGCGCTCGTGGCCGCGCTGAAGAAGGCGCAGACGAACTTGACGGCGATTTCCGAGGGGGCGAAGGCGAAGGACCTCCCGAAGATCCGGGCGGCGACGGTCGCACTCATCAAGGACTCGACCGCGATTCGCGACAACCGGCGCAAGCTCGTGAAGGAGACCGGCGTGACGTCGCCGCCGCCGACCGGCACGACGACCGGAAGCTAGCGCGGGTCACGGACCTCCGCGCGTGGCCGGGAGACCGCTCACGGCGCGAGGAGCGGGCACGGCGGCCACGCACTCAGCCGCGCCCGCGCGCCGCCGCCGCGAGCGCGCGCAGGTCCGGCAGGTCGCCGGCGTGCTCGGGGACGTGCGCGGCGCGCACCCGCCCGTCGGCGCCGATCGCGAAGGCGCCGGCCCGCTGCCAGCGGGTCCCGTCCGCCGCCGTGTTGCGCACGCCGCGCCGCCCCAGGCGGCCCACCGCGCGCAGGGAGCGGACCCCCGCGAAGTGCCGCAGCGGGGTGCGACCGAGGCCCCAGGCCGCGTAGGCCCGCCGTCCCGGATCGCAGACGACCCGCGCCGCGCCCGAACCGCCGGACCGCTCCGCCCAGTCGGCAGAGACGTCCTGCTCGGAGTGGGTCACCGCCACGCAGTCGACGTCGGGCTCGGCGGTCGCGGTCTCGCGCAAGCCCCGCAGCGTCGCCTCCGCGAACGGACAGCCGACGTGGCGCACGAACGCCACGACGCGGGGGCGCCCGTCGCCGACATCCACCCCGGGCAGCGCGGGCGCCGGCTCGCCGGGCGTCGGCGGGGCGACGCCGCCCCGTCCTGACGGCCGCTTGAGCGTCCGAAGCTCTGCGGCGACGCCCATCAGGCGTGGCCGATCCGGCTCGTCGCGTCCGCGCGCTGCATGCCCGCCTCGCGGCACCCGATTTCCAGTGCGTCGAGGCCGAAGGCGTCGACCGGGCCCAGCGCACCGGTGCCGCCGAGGCCCTCGGCCAGGGCGCGCTCGGCCCCCCAGGCGAGGATCTGCGCCGTGAAGTCGTAGCCGTTGATGCCGCGCACGCTGACCTCGGCCAGCTGGGCGCCGCCCGCGTCGTAGGCGCAGGCCACGATGAGCGAGCCGCCGAGCGAGCGCGCGGCGGCATCCGGGCCGCCGGTCGAGCCCTTCACGAGGCGGCTCGTGATCGCCTCGAGGCCCTGGCGCAGGCCCGGGAGCTTCAGCGCGATCGCGGTCCCCGCCGAGGCGATCTGCAGCGGGCGCGTCAGCGGGCCGAACCAGCCCAGATAGACGTTGACCTCCCGCAGGCCGGGCGCGAGCCGCGGCAGCGTGTAGTGCTCGCTGGAGCCAACCGACGCGGCGGGGCGGTCCGTCGACCCCGCGCGAAAGCTGCGGACGCGCTCCGCCGCTCGAACGGTGCGCACGGCGCCGTCGCGGAAGGCGAAGCCCGGCTCGGCGATCGCGCCGGCGGTGGAGGCCCGCGTCCCCCCGCTCATGCCTCCGCTGCCCGTCATGAAGTAGCCGATGTCCACGCGGGCGGCAGCGTCCCCGGCCTCGCGCAGCGCGAGGGCCCCGGCGAGGTTGCCGGGGACCCAGTCGTAGCCGAAGGCGGTGACGAGGCCGCAGCCTGCCGCCTGCGCCCCGCCTCCGTAGCGCTCGAACACCGACCGGATGAACGGCGGTTCGCCGGTCGAATCGAGGTAGCTGGCGCCGGCGGCGATGGCTGCTTCCACCGCGGGGCCGCCCCAGCGCGCGAACGGACCCACGGTCGACACGAGGACATCGCCGCGGGTCACGAGGGCCCGCACCGAGGCCGGGTCGGCGACGTCCGCCGTCGCGGACTCCAGCCCGCCGAGCCGCTCCGCGAGCGCCTGCACCTTCTCGCGGCTGCGGGCCGCCAGAACGGGCGCTGCGCCGCGGTCGACGAGCGCCTGCGCGGTCAGTTCGCCGGTGTAGCCCGTGGCCCCGAACAGGACGATGCGACCCGCCATGAGGCTTGAGTCTAGGCCGTCCGGAATCGGCGGGCGGGCGCGTCCCGCCACTCGATGCGCGATCCTCCCTCGCGATGTCCGACGCCGTGCCGCAGCCCGACGCCGCGCCGCCGCGCCGCCGGTCGCGTGCCCGGCGGACCCTCGCCGCCGCCGCCGCCGTGCTCGCGGCCGCCGGCGCCGGCGCCGCGCTGTGGCTGCTCGCCGCCGACGACGACGCGGGCCGCGCCGACCCGCGCGGCCAGACCGTCGCGCAGCTCATGCCCGAGCAGGAGCCCCTGCTGGCGCCGCGCCGGACGAGCCGGCCGCAGGTGGTCGAGCCGGTCGCAGGCGAGCCGGCCGCCTCGCGCCCCGCCGAGCCGTTGCCGGAAGTCGACGCCGGTCCTGCGCCGCCGCCGCCCTCCGACGCCGAGGTGGCAGCCGAGCTCAAGCAGCTCGAGGCGGTCGAGGCCCGATACGACTTCAAGCAGCTGGACTTCAGCGGACAGCTCATCGGCGCCGACGGCCTTCCGCGGTCGGGCTGGCAGCAGAGCATCGCCTCGGTCTACTGGGACTACGGGCTCCCGATCGCCTGCGGCGGCCGCCTCCAGCCCGAGCAGCTCGGCGTCGCCCACAAGTCGCTGAAATGCGGCACGATGGTCACCTTCCGCTACGGCAACCGCGCGATCCGCGTCCCGGTTGTCGACCGCGGGCCCTACATCGCCGGACGCGAGTGGGACCTCACCGGCGCGACCGCCGCGGCGCTGAAGTTCCCGGGGCTCGGCGTCGTCCAGTGGACGCTCGACGCGCCCTGACCAGGTCCCGGCGAACGGCCCCCGCCCGGCTGCGCGCATCGTCCACGACCAGCCCTCCCGTCCCGACCTCGACGCGAACGGCCCCGCCCGGCCGGGCGCGTCAGCTCTGCAGGCAGGCCTGGATCTTGGTGGTGTCGCCGTTGGCATCGGTGACGCACCGGGCGATCCGCGTGGCCCGCTCCAGCGACCGCTGCTGCGCCTGCGTGTCGGGCTCACCCGGCACGCGCAGCCGCCGCCCGTTCGCGGCCGCGACGAAGAAGCGCGGCTCGCCGGACTTCAGGAAGACGCTCCACGTCGGCTCGTCCCGGCCCGCCGCGCTGATCACCAGGTAGTCGACGTCGTCGGCGACCGCGTTCGCGGGCCGCTTCTGGCGCTCGGCGATCGCGCCGATGATCCGCTGCGGGGCGAGCGGGTTGAGCAGCGCCGGGCTCATCCCGGGAACGCTGCTCGGCGAGTTCACGGTCACGACGCTGGCCTCCTTGCCGTCGCGACCGATCGTGATCAGCCGCCGCCCGTCCTGGCCACGGTAGATCTCGGTGTTGATCCGCCCCGGCGCGAGACGCAGGTAGCCGACGTTCGGGGCCGCGCCGGACTCCCCGCGGATGGTCGCGAGCGCGCGGCGGTAGTTCTCGGTCTGCAGGAGCGAGTCCCCGGCGCCGCCCTTGACATCGTCGGACACCTGGCCGCCGCCCCCGCCGCCGTCGCTCGGCGAGGCGAGTTCGTCGGGCGTCCAGGCGCCCATGAACTGGTACGTCGCGTACCCCGCGATCGCGATGGTCAGCAGCGGAACGAAGAGGTTGAGCGCGCGGGTCACAGGTCCGCGATGATCTTCGCCTTGGCGGCCTCGAACTCGGCCTCGGTCAGGACGCCCTTGGCCTTCAGGTCGGCCAGGCGCTGCAGCTTGGCCGCCGGATCGCCCGTCGCCGCGCCGGGCGTTCCCGGCGCCAGCCCGCCAAAGGTGGCCGCCGGCCGCGGGGCCGCCTGCGGCGGGGGGATCGCGCCGGGCGTCGAGAGGCTGCTGGTCCAGGGCGAGCCCGAGTCGCCGCTGGCGCCGAACACGGCGGCCGCGGTGTCGTCGACCGAACTCGACGCCGGCGCGGCGGTCGCGCCCGCGGTCGCCCCGAGCCCGGTGTCCCCGGATGACCCGCCTCCGAGACCCGACGCCGGGCGGCGGGCGCGCAGCTTGGAGCCTGCGGCCACGAGCATCCCGACCAGCGGGATCAGGCCCATGGGGATGAAGACGACGCCGACGACGATGCCGGCGACCTTCGCTCCCGGGCCGGGATCGGCATCGGGGCCCAGCACCGCCCACAGGCAGGTGAGGCCGCCGCCGAGGAACAGCCCCGACCAGGCCACGATGCCGGCGCTGATGACGTTCCCGGACGAGCCGCCCCGTTCCTCGGAGCCGGGCGCGGGCCCGCGGCTGCCCCAGATCGCCGTGCCGATCAGCCCGACGAAGACGCTCACCACGAGGGTGACGATGATCCGCCCGGCCGCGTCGGGACACTCCCGCGCCGAGACGTAGGGGCCGCCGGAGGCGCACGTCCCGATCTGGAGCACCTGGTAGAGCGAATAGCAGAACGCGACGATCGCGAAGGTCAGCAGGCCCAGCCCGATCACCGTTCTGACGTAGTACTTCACCCTGCCGATCTCCTCCGTGGGGTGCGCGGCGGCGGCCACGCTACCACGCCGTCCTCCGGCGACCGAAGCGGCGCGGCCCCTGCGCCCACGCGGCACGCGAACTGCTTCTCTAGGCTGCCGGAACCCGTGGCCGCGACCGCCCGCTTCACTCCCACCCGGCAGCCCCACCCGCACCTCCCGCCCGGGCACGCGGCGGGTCCGCAGACCCGGCGGCGGGCTGCCGGCGCCGTGGTCGGGCGCAGCATCGGCACGGTGCTTGGGCTCGGCTGCCTGGGCGTGATCTACGTTCCGATCGCAATCGTGGCGCTCGCGGGCATCGTCGGAATCGTCCGCAACGGCTTCGGCGGTGTGACCTCGCTGCTCGCCCTCGTCTGCCTGCTCCTGGCCATCGGCATCCCCGTGGCCGCGTGGATCGTCTACCGGCGCAGCCGCCGCGCCCGGCCGGCCTTCGACCTGGCCGCACGGCCGATCGAGGCGCAGCGCGGCGAAGCCGTCGAGGCGGCGGTCCGCATCAACGACGCCGCGCAGGCGACCGGCGATCTCGAGATCGGCATCGTCTGCACGGCGTACTACGACCGCTGGACCCAGTCCGGCCGCCCGGACGACGGCGCCCCGCGGCGCGTGACGGCCGAGGGCATCGTCTACGAGGACTGGCGCGAGGTGCCGGCGTCGCTCGGGGCGCAGCAGGTCGTCTTCGCGATCCCGGCCGACGCGCCGTTCTCGCACGAGGGCGAGTGCTTGTCGTTCGCGTGGCGGGTGACGGCCCGCCGGCACGAGAGCCTCGCGCGCGATCCGCGGCGCGACGTGGCGATCTGGGTGGCGCCGTGACGATCGAGGTGGAACTGCCGCGGACGCGCTTCGACGCGGGCGAGCAGGTGAGCGGCCGGGTTCTCGTCCACGAGCGCGGCGAGGTGCGCTCGCTCGAGGTCGTCGTCCGCTACGCGGAGCGCACCGAGGACTTCGTCCACACGTGGGTGGAGCTGCGGTCGGGATCGCTGCACGCCGGCGACCTCCCGGCGGGCGCCGCGCTGCCGTTCACCATCTCCCTGCCCCCGCAGGCGCTTCCGGAGTGCCTGTCGCCGTTCGGCGAGCTGGCGTGGGAGGTCGAGGCCCGGGCCGACGTCCCTGGCGGCCGGGATGCCCATCACACCGTGGGGATCGACGTGCTGCCCGCCGACCCCCGCACCGCGACCGCATCGCCGCCGGAGGGCTGGTACGCGGACCCCGCCGGCGAGGCCCGCCTGCGGTGGTGGAACGGCTCGGCGTGGACGGACCACACGGCATGAACCCCGGCTGCCGCGGCGGCGGCGCTCGGGCGGCGGCCCTTGCCGCTGTCCTGGCGGTCCTGGGCTCCGGGGCCGACGTGGCCCACGCGGGCTGCGGCGGCGTCCGCCACGCGGCGCCCGCCGGCCGGATGGAGCCGGCGCGGCGCCCGCCGCTGGCGATCGGCGATTCGACCATGCTGCTGGCGGTGCGGCCGCTCGCCCGCGCCGGCTTCGAGACCAACGCGCGGGGCTGCCGCCAGATGAGCGAGGGGCTCGCCCTCCTGGCCCGTCTGCGACACGAGCGCCGGCTCGCTCGGCTCGTGCTCGTGCACCTCGGCGCGAACGCCGGCGTGCGCGCCGGGGAGATCGTCCGCGCGCTGCGGATCCTCGGGCCGCGGCGCATCCTCGTGCTCGTCACGCCGCGGCCGGGGCGGGATGCCCGCGTCATCCGCGCCGCGGGCCGCCGCTGGCCCCGCCGCGTCCGGATCCTGGACTGGGTGCGCGAGCACGCCGGCCATCCGGGGTGGTTCAGCGGCGACGGCCTGCATCTCTCCGACCGGGGCGTGGCCGCGTTCGTCGCGCTGTGCCGCCCGTTCGTGGCGCTCAGCCAGCCGCGGGAGGTGGCGTCGCGCCAGCGGGGACGGTTCCTTCCGGCGCCGCTGCGGCCGCCGCGCTGACGCCCGCTGGGTCGGGGCCCCCCGCAAGGTGCCCCATGGCGTTCAGCGCGTCGACCATCCGGTCGCTGGCCTGCACGAGCAGATCCTCGGCGCCGCGCCCGGCGGCCAGCGTGGCCTGGGTCGCCCGCAACGGTGGCAGCGTGTCCGGCGGCGTGCCCGAACGTTCGGCGGAGGCGATCGCCGCCAGCGCGGCGTCGGCCTGGGCGGCGAACGCCGCCGCAGCGGGCTCGCCGGCGCGGCGGCGGTCGTCGAAGCGGCTCTCCAGGGCCAGGACCGCGCCGGCGTAGCGGCGCGAGGCCGCAAGCAGCCCGAGCGCCCGGTCGGCGTCGGCGGCACCGCGCCCGGGCTCCGAGAGGAACCGGTCGATCGAGGCCTCGGCGTTCGTGCGCGCGAGACGGGCCGCCCGCCGGGCGGTGCGCACATCGCGCTCGCTTCCCGATGCCGGATCCACGACGGCGGCCAGGACCGCGGCGGCGTAGCCGCGGTCTGCCTCGAGCAGCGCGGCGACGTTCTCGGGCACCTGCCGCCGCTCCCACGTCGGCCACACGACGTAGGCCAGCACCGCCAGCGCCCCGCCGATTGCGGTGTCGATGACGCGGTCGACGACCGCGTCCATCTCGTCGATCCCGGTGAACGCGACGACGAACACGATCATCGCCGTGATCGACGCGGTGAAGAGGGCGTAGTTGGCGTAGAAGAACGCGTAGAGGCCGACGGCGAAGACGGTCGCGAGCACGACGAGGCCGTAGTCGCCTGGCCCGAGGACGATGGTGATCACCGTCGCCACGACGACCCCGAGCGCCGTCCCCACGTAGCGGGCGGCGCCGCGCGACAGCGTCGTGCCGTAGTCCGGGCGCAGCACGAACAGCACGGTGAGGGGCACCCAGTAGCCGCGCGGCAGGTCCGCGATGCGGCCGATGGCCACGCCCGCGGCCAGCGCGGATCCCAGCCGGACCGCGTGGCGGAACACCGGGGAGGCGAAGGTGAGGTTCGCCCGCACGATCGCCCACGGCCGATGGGCCGCGCGGTCGGACCTCGCCGCGGACGCACCGCCGGCCCCGGCGCCGCCCGCCCAGTGGCGCGAGCAGGCGGTGACGAGATCGGCGGCGCCGCGCACCTGGCCCCGGAGGGCCGCAAGGCGGGCGGCCGCCTCGCGGCCGCGCCTCGCTGCCTCCGTTGAGCCCGGCGCGGCGAGGCCCGACGCCGCCGTGGCCCCACGCGTGGGCGGGCCTGAATCCCGGTCGTCGGCCGGCCGGCCGGCCGTCAGCCTGTCGGCCTGCTCGGCGAGCGCGTCCGCCGCCGCCTCCACCGCATCGGCAACGTCGCGGGCGCCCGGGTCGCCCGCGGCCGCCATGCGCTCGCGCTCGGCCTCGACCGCCGCGAACTCCCGGCTGAGGCGCTGCGCCTGGACGAGCAGACCGCGCAGGCCCTCCCCGAGGGGAGTGTGCGACCCCGCCCGGCCGACGCTGTCGGCGAGGACGGCGTCCGCGGCGGTCATGGCCGCCGCCACATCCGGGGCGAACGGCTCCCGCGGCGTGCCGGCCAGGGTGCGATAGACCCGCGCAACCGCATCGCGCTCGGGCTTGGTGGGCCGCACCGGCCACAGCCCGACCGCCAGCAGGGTCTGCCAGGCGCCGCCGGCGAGGACGAGGGCGGCACGCTCCAGCGAGTCGACCGCGTCGGCCGGCACGCCGGAGGTCAGGATCACCCCGAGCGTCGCCTGCAGCCCGATGAACGACGCGGGCACCGAGACCGCCATCGCCATCGCGCCGCAGAACCCGACGCCGGCCATCACCGCTATCGCGGCGACGTCGCTGTCGCCGGTCACCGATCCGAGGAATGCGCCGAGCGCCATCATTGCGCTGGCAAGGCCCATCGTGCGCAGCCGGCCGAGGTAGGCGCCCCCCAGATCGGCGAAGCCGGCGCCGACGGCCCCGAGCGACAGCGCGGCACCGGTGGCGATGCGGCCGGTGATGACGCCGAACAGCAGGCACGCGCCGATTCCCGCGCCGAGCCGGACGCCTTGGCGCACGGCGAGCTTGGAACGATCGATGTGGACGACGGCGTGGAGGATCCGCCGCGCGACCGGCTCAGGTGCGGCGGCCACCGCGCGGCGCCTCCCGCCCCGACCGGGCCATCAGATGGCTAGCTCCGTGTCACGCAGCGCCAGGGAATCAGCCATCTACCCCGGCAGCTCCTGGGCGATCGCGTTCGAGGCCCGGGTGATCTGCTTGATCGAAGCCGACGACTGCTGCTCGATCCGGTCGGCCTCGCGCCGCAGCGCGTTGCGATCGCCGTTCTGCGCGTCCTCCACGGCGTCGCCGATCTCGACGGCGAAACGCTTGTAGCCGTCGACGAGCTGCTCGTGGTCGGCGCGCACGGCAGGCGGCGGGTCGAGCTCCGCCAGGCGCTCGCCGGTCCGCTCCACCGCGGCCTGGAGCTGGATGAACCGCTCGATGACGGCGTCCTGCGAGCCGGTGGCGCCGCCGCGGGCCTCGAGGGCGTCCGCCTCCTCGTTCAGATCCTGGAGCGCCGCGCCGGTGGCATCTTCGTACTCGGCGGCGGTCAGCGGCTTGGGGGCCGCTGCGCCGGTGGCGCTGCGGCTGCGGTCGTCGCCGCCGGAGGCCGCAACCAGGATCACCACGACGACCGCGGCAAGGAAGCCGCCCGCGGCAGCGAGGATCAGGGCGAGACGGCCGCGCCGGGCGGGCGCCGCCGCTGGCCGCGGCGCGTCGGGGCTGGCCGTGATGCCCATGGCCGCGCGCGCCGCCGCGGCCATCTCGCCGGCGGTGGCGAAGCGCTCGGCGGCATCCTTCGCCATAGCGCGGTCGATCACGGGCTGGATGTCGCCGGGCAGGTCCCTGCGGTGCTCGGCGACCTTCGGCGCCGGGTTCTTCAGGTGGGCGAACAGCACCTCGGACGGCGAGTCGCCGACGTAGGGCTGGCGGGCCGTCAGCATCGCGTAGAGCAGGCAGCCAAGCGCATAGACGTCGGTGCGGGCGCTGAGGTCGCCGTGGTCGATCTGCTCCGGCGCGGCCCACTCGATCGTCCCCATGAACTCGCCGGCGTAGGTGATCCCCTTCTCCTCCTCGAAGCGCCGGGTGAGGCCGAAGTCGGTGAGGTAGGCCTTGTCGCCGTCCATGAGCACGTTCGACGGCTTCACGTCGCGGTGCACGAGGCCCGCGGCGTGCGCGGCGTCGAGCGCGGCGGCGACTTGGTCGAGCACGTCGAGCGCTCGCGCGGGCTCCATCGGCCCCTCCTCGACGAGCACGTCGTGCAGGTCGACCCCGGTCACGAACTGCATCGCGATGTAGGCCGTGTCGTCGACCTCCCCGGCGTCGTAGACCGTGACGATGTTCGGGTGGTCGAGGGTTGCCGCCAGCCGCGACTCGCGCACGAACCGCTCGCGCGCCCGGGCGTTGCCCTGCAGCCAGGGCCCGAGCACCTTCACGGCGGCCGTGCGGTCGAGGTAGTCGTGGGTCGCCTTGAAGACGATCCCCATCCCCCCCTCGCCGACCACCGACTCGATCCGGTACCCCGCGATCTCGTCGCCGACCTCGAAGGTCCGGCTCACGGCGCCGCTACCGCGCCTGCTCGATCGCCGCCTTGGCCTCGTTGAGGCCCATGCCGGTGTGCGCCCGCAGCCGCTTGATCGCTTCCATCATGTCGCCGCGGTCGGCCGCCTCGATCACGTCGGGCGGCAAGCCGTCACGCTTGGCCGAGAACAGCTCGAACGGCAGGTCGAGCATCGAGGTGACGGCGTCCAGGCGGCGCTCGATCTCAGCCAGGCGGTCGTGGATCCCCGTGATGCGCTCGCGCGCGTAGTAATCGGAGTCGGTCACGAGGCGCGACCCTACCGGCCGGACCGCGACCGGACAAGACGACCGCGAGAATGCCGGTTATGCGCCCCGACGGCCGCTTCGCCCCCTCCCCGTCCGGGCCGCTGCATCTCGGGAATCTCCGGACCGCACTGCTCGCGTGGCTGTTCGCCCGCTCGGCCGGCGCGGCGTTCCGCCTGCGGATCGAGGATCTCGATCCCCAGCGGTCCCGTCGCGAGCACGAGCGCGGGCAGGTGGCCGACATCGCGGCGCTCGGGATCGACTGGGACGGCCCGATCCTGCGCCAGTCCGAGCGGGCCGAGGCCTATCGGTCGGCGCTCGCCACGCTCGAGGCCGCGGGGCGCGTCTATCCGTGCTGGTGCACCCGGGCCGAGGTCCGGGCCGCCGCCTCGGCCCCGCACGGCGACCGCCCCGGCGGCGCCTACCCCGGCACCTGCCGCGGCCTGACCGCCGCGCAGCGGGCGCAGCGCGCGGCGTCCGGCCGGCCGCCGGCGCTGCGCCTCGACGCTCGCGGCGCCCGCATCGGCTTCGAGGACCGCCTCCACGGGCCCGTCGCGGGCGTCGTCGACGACCTCGTGCTCTGGCGGGGGGACGGGACGGCCGCCTACAACCTCGCCGTCGTCGTCGACGACGCGGCGCAGGGCATCGGCGAGGTCGTCCGCGGCGACGACCTGCTGGACTCGACGCCGCGGCAGATCGTCATCGGACGGCTGCTCGGCCTGCCGCAGCCGGCCTACGCGCACGTCCCGCTCGTGCTGGGCCCGGACGGGGCCCGGCTGGCGAAGCGCCACGGCGCGGTCACGCTCGCCGACCG
>CAZEKK010000001.1:2420-15958 GCA_964512905.1 uncultured Solirubrobacteraceae bacterium | reverse complement strand
GTCAGCGCTTGCGGAACGGCTTGAGCAGCGTCGTCCAGGCGTAGCGGTTCTGGCGCCACTCGGCGGGGCAGCCTGCGGCCCGGTCGCGCGGCAGGCCGTCGCCGCCGACGAGCGCGCCGAAGCGGCGCGGGCTCGATCCGTAGATCCAGCACAGGAACTGGTAGGCGCGCTGCTCGGGCGTCGAGTGGACGTCGGCGTAGTCCGGCGCGAGTTCGCCACGGGAGGCCCCCAAGGCGGCGAAGAAGAGCGCGGCACTGAAGGCCGATGCGGTGCCGAACGACGGCGATCCGACGGTGGTGAAGGCGGCGAAGCCGTCGACCGCGTCCTCCTCGCGGCCGGTCACCGGCAGGCGGAACTGGTGCACGAAGGCGTGGCCCACCTCATGGAGGGCGATGAACTCGATCGCCTTCGCGGTCGCGGCGTCCCCGGAGAGGCCGGGGATGTCCGCGGCGAGCGATCCCATGGCGTTGCGCAGCAGCGTGACGAACCCGCCGGGGATCAGGATCGCCCGCAGGCCCGGGTAGTAGGCCGGCCCGTTGTCGAGCAGCTGCGCGGGCGCGTCGTCGCTGATGTAGATCGGGAGGTTGCGCGGCAGCGCGTAGCGCGTGTTGATGACCCGCGCGACGCGGGGCCCCGACCCCGCCCGCCGGACGATCGCGACCGCGTCGCGGTTGGCCGGCTGCACCTGCTCGAAGATGACCTTGACGTCGCCGCGGTCGCGAGCCGCCTGTGCGCTGCCGGCGGTGCCGAGCAGTGCGCCCAGTGCGGCGAGGACGACGAGGACGGCGCGGCGGCTCCGGGTCATCGCGGGCGGACCCTACACGCCGGGCCGGGCCGTCGCCGCACCCGCCGGCATCCTGGCGCGCCGCTGCCCCGCGCGACGCGCGGTAGGTTGCGGCCATGCCGAGCGTCCGCCTTGGGCTCCCGAGCGATCCGCGCGCCCTGCCGATCGCCACGGGCGTGGCCGAGCGGTTCGCGGCGGTGCGCGGCCTGCAGCCGCGCGACGCCGAGCGCGTCGTCATGGTGGTGGACGACCTGCTCGCCGCCGTGCTCGAGCTCTGCTATCCGGGCGACGAGGCCGGGACCGTGGAGCTCGAACTCGACGCGGACCGCGGCTCGGTCACGGTCGCCGTGCACGACTGGGGCCGGCCGATTGCGGCGCCGAGCCCGGGCCGCATCCCGCCCGCCCTCGACCGCGTCGCGGCGCAGACGTCGGACCTGCGCCTGGTGAGCCTCGGCGCCGACGGCAAGCGGACGACCGCAGTCATCGCGGTCGCGTCGGCCGCCGACGCGCCGCCCGCCGCGCACGCGCTCGACCTCCCCCCGCTGCAGGCGCCGCCAGCCGAGGACACCCGCGACCAGATCGAGATCCGGGCGCTGCGGGCCGACGACCTCGCCGAGGTCGAGGCCGTCTCGCAGCTGCTGTACGCCAACTACGGACTCACCTACGTCCATCCCCGCTTCTACGCCCCGCGCTGGCTCGCCGAGCAGGTTGCGGCCGGGGCGGTCCGCTCGTCCGTGGCCGTGCACGAGGGCGCCGTCGTCGGCCATCACGCCCTGCTGCCGGCGACCGGCTGGGCCTCGGCCGAGAGCGGCGTGGCGGTCGTCCACCCCGCGTACCGAGGGCTTGGGATCTTCGACCGTCTCTTCACGCGGACGGTCGGCATCGCCACCGAGTCCGGCCTCGACGCGATGTTCGGCCGCGCGGTGACGGTGCACCCCTACAGCCAGCGCGCCGAGCTCAAGCACGGCTACCGCGAGGCGGCGCTGCTCCTGGGGGCGATCCCGGCGAAGATGACCATGGCCGGCCTCGCCGAGGAGGGCGGCACCCGCACCGCGGCGCTCCTCTCGTACCTCGTGCTGCGGCCCACGCCGCGGGCGGTGCGCCTGCCCGCGATCTATCGCGACCGCCTCGTGGCGACCTACGCGCACCTCGGCCTCGAGGTCGTCGCGCCGGCGCCCGCCGCCCCGCCCGGACCGCCGGTGCGCTGGGATGAGGCGGCGGAGGAAGGCTGGGGCGCCCTGACCATCACGGGCTGGGGTCCGGGCGCCGCCGAGCAGGCCGTTCGGGGCGTCCGCGATCTGCTCGCCCGCCACCTGGACGTCGTGTACGCGGATCTGGACCTCCACGCCCTCGCCGAGCCCGATGCCGCCGTCGCGGCGCTGAACGATCTCGGCTTCTCCTACGCCGGGCTGGTGGCGTTCGGCCCGGGCGGGCACGATCTCCTGCGCCTGCAGCGCCCGAATGCGACGACCGTCGCCACCCGCGGGATGGCGACGGCCTCGCGGTTCGGCGCCCAGCTCGTGGCGGCCGCGCTCGCCGACCGGGAGCGCGTCGATGCCTGACCGGCCGCACTCCGACCGCGCGGGCCGGGCCTGATGCGCCGGGCGCTGCCGATCGCGGCGCTCGTGACCGTCGCCGTGCTGGCGATCGCCGCCGTGCTGGACTCGTGCGTCGGCGACGGCCCGGCGCCCGAGCGCGACCGGGCCGGGACGTCCTCCAAGACCTCCACGACCGCGGCGGCGCCCGCCAACCGGACCCCGGCGCTGTGCGCGGGCCCCCTCACCGACGCCACGCTCGGCCGCGTCGCCGGCGTGCAGGCGCTCGAGGTATCCGGCCTGACGGCCAGCCGGACGCAGGCCGGCTTGCTCTGGGCGATCGAGGACTCGGGCAACTCCGCCCGCCTCATCGCGATCCGGGACAGCGGCGAGGCGGCGGGCACGGTCACGGTCGCTGGCGCGCAGAACACCGACTGGGAGGACGTCGCGACCGGCCCGGCGCCGGACGGCGGGGCCTTCATCTACATCGCCGACATCGGGGACAACGACGCCCGCCGCGACGGGATCGTCGTCTACCGCGTGCCGGAGCCCGCGCCCGAGGACGCGACCACCGCGCCGGCCGAGCGCCTCGACCTCCGCTATCCGGACGGGGCGCATGACGCCGAGACCCTCCTCGTCGACCCGCGCAGCCGCACGGTGGTGGTCGTCACCAAGGCGCTCGGCGGCGAGTCGGGCGTCTACGCCGGGGCGGCGCCCGCCACCGGCGGCGGGGAGGTGGCGCTGCGCCAGAGCGGCACGATCGGCTTCGGCATCGGCGGCCTCGCCACCGGCGGGAGCGTGACGGCGTCGGGGGGGCTCGCGGCGGTCCGCACCTACACCGGCGTCTCGGTGTGGACGCGCCGGCGCGGCGAGAGCCTGACCGCCGCGCTGAAGCGCGAGCCGTGCGAGGCCGACGCCAACCTGAGCGGCGAGCAGCAGGGCGAGTCGATCGCGCTGACCGCCGCTGGCCGATCCTTCTTCACGGTCGCCGAGGGCGCCGACCCGCCGCTGCGGCGCTACGCGGCGCGCTGAGTGGTTCTCAGCGCCCGCGCCGCAGCGCGCGCCGGTACGTCGCCTCGAGGATGCGGCGGACCATCGGAGCGGTCACGCCCCAGCCCGGGCAGCAGGGGGCGGGGGATCCGGCCTCGGAGATCCCGAACTCGATGTGCGGCGCAGACGAGATGCCGACGCTCCCGCAGCCGACGCGCGCGATCGGCTGGCCGGCGGTCACCCGCTGGCCCTTGCGAACCAGGACCGGCCGAGCATGGCCGTAGTAGGCGAAGCGCCCGCGGAACGGGCCGCTGTCGATGCGCATGACTGGCGACTGCGACCCGAACCCGCCGATGCCGATCTGCACGATCGTCCCGTCGGCGACCGCGAGCTCGGACGTCGGGCGACCGCAGAGCCCGCCGAGGAACGAGACGTCGACGCCCTGGTCGTTGGACCAGTAGCTGATCGGCGCGACCTTGGCGACCGGCGCCAGCGGGAACGGCCAGGTCGCGATGGCGTCCTGGATCTGCTCCTCGTCCTTGACGACCGCGATCAGCGCGGTGATCGTGCGCCTCGTCGCGATCCCCGACGCCGAAAGCCCCCGGGCGCGCTGGAAGCGCCGCAGCGCGCGCTCGGTCGCGGCGTCGAAGGCACTCGTCACGGTGACCTTGTAGCCAGCCAGGCGCAGAGCGCGCTGCAGCGCGGCCACCTCGGCGCCCGCGTCGCCGCGCCGCAGCGATCCCGCGGCCCGCAGGCCGTCGGTGGTGACGGTCGCGCCGCCGCCGGAGCCCGGTGCGGTGCCGCCGGTCGTGACCGGCTGGGAGCCCCTGCCGCCGGACGTGGGGGCAATGGCGCCGCTGTCGGCTCCGGCGGGCGGCGCGGCGGCCAACGCGGCGAGGGCGATCCAGGGTGCAACGCACGTGAGGCAGCGAAGCCGATTCATGTCATCGAAGGGCCTGCAGGGTGAGCTGACGGGCTGTCGCGCATGCGCCGGACGAGGACCACCGCGCCCTTCGCCCCGGACTGCCGTGAACCCCGCTCCTCCGCACGCGGAGGATTCGGCGGGGGCACCCTATCATCGCCCAGGGACCCCAGCGCTACGCGGGCGCGGGCCCCGGCGGTGCCGGCCCGGCGCCGGGCTCCGGACCCGCCGGCGCGTCGCCCGGCGGCTCGCCCGCGATCAGCGCCTCGGCCCGTGACGCGTGCCGGAACGCCCACCACTCGCGCACCGAGATGTCGATCGCGGCGGCGACGGGCACTGCGAGCAGCGCACCGAGGACGCCGAACAGGGCGCTGCCGAACAGGACCGCGACGAGGATGAAGAACGGCTCGATCGCCACCGCCCGCTTCTGGATCTGGGGCTGGATGATGTTGTTCTCGATCTGCTGGTAGACGATGGCCCAGATCGCCCAGACGATCGTGGCCGTCGGGAAGTCCGTGAAGAGCGTCACGATCCCGACGAAGACCGCCGCGATCGTCGCGCCGATCAGCGGCAGCAGGTCGAAGAGGCCGACGAGGATCGCCAGCGGCCCGGCGAAGTCGACGCCGAGGATCGTGAGGACGATGAAGGTCGTCACCCCGGCGATCGTGCCCTGGACGACCGCGCCGGCCACGTAGTTGCCGACCGCGTTGGCGATGCGTTCCAGCGCCCGGCGCAGCCGCTCGGCCCGGTCCGCCGGCTGGTAGCGCAGGGCGATCTCCAGCCAGCGCTGGCCGCCGGCCACCATGAAGATCGACAGGAAGAGGATCGTGATCGTCGCGAACAGCGAGCTCAAGACGCCGACCCCGAGGTCGCGCACCACGCCCGCGGCGCTGCCGATCTGCTCCGGCAGCTTCTCGGCCTCCTTCTCGAGCGTGCCGGTGATGTCGTACTTCTTCTCGAGGTCGTTGAGCGTCTTGTTCTTCTCGACGAAGTCGTTGACGTCGGCGACGTACCCCGGCACGTTGTCGATCAGCTTGTTGGCCTGCTCGACGACCGACGGGACGATCAGCGCGCCGAGGGCGACCGGGACCAAGATCAGCGCGAGATAGACGATCGCGATCGCAATGCCGCGCTTCATGTAGCGCTGCAGGAAGTTGACCGGCCCCGAGAGGGCGATCGCCAGGAACGCCGAGATGAAGACCCACGTCAGCGGCTGGCGCAGCAGGTAGACGAGGAGAACCGTGCCGATGATCGTCAGGACGATCACGACCACACGGACGATCTGGCGGGTGGCCAGCACACCCTCCGGGAGCATGGGCAGGATGCTGCCCGTCCGGCCGGACGGACGGCGGCGCGCCGGCAGCCCTGGCAGCGCTACCGCGGCGGCGGCGGGGGCCGGCGGCCCTCGGCGGCCTCGCGCTGATTGCGCGCGTTCATCTGGTCGTAGGCGAACGTGAGGATCAGCGCGGCGACCCCGGCGATCATCAGGATCACCCCGACGACCTGGAGGTCGACGCCGGCGACCGAGGCGGTCACGGCCCACTTGAGGATCGCGCCGATGGCGATCAGCGTGATGCAGGAGGCGATCTTCATGGCGCGATCATGGCACGGCGGGCCGACGGCGGGCGCGCCTCCAGCGCGACCCGGGCCGACGGCGGGCGCCGCGGCGCCGCCCCTCAGCGCGCCCGCGAGCGCCGCCGGACGCGGCGGCGACGAGCGGCCGCGGAGACGACGACGCCGCCCGCGACGCCGCCGATCACGCTGCCCGCTGCGACGTCGCCCGGATAGTGCACGCCGGTGTGGATGCGCGAATATGCGACCGTGGCGGCAAGGATGCGGAGCGGAAGCGAGGCCAGCGGCACTTCGTGTCCCGCCGCAGTGGCGAAGGCGAACGCCGACGCCGAATGACCGGACGGGAACGACGTCGACCCCGGCATGTCGACGTGCCGGATGACCGGCACCCCGTGGCCCACGCGGTCGGGGCGATGGCGGCGCATGAACGGCTTGAGGCCGAGGTTCACGGTCGCCGAGGCCGCGCCGATCGAGAGCAGCCCAGTCACGGCCGCGCGCCGGCCGCTCGCCTGGCCGGTGGCTGCGAGCAGCGCCGCGACCGCCACCCACAGCTTCGAGTGGTCGGCGATGTCCGACAGGCGACCGAGGTCGCGGTCCAGCGTCGGTGTCGGCGTGCGCGCAACCGCCTGGTAGATGGCGACGTCGAGCGCCTCGAGTTCGGCGAGCACGGTGCGCGCGGCAGCGCGCGAGGGCCGCTGCCGGGACAGGCGCCGGGGCTCCGTGGGCTCGCTCACGACGCCGATGCTATCCGCAGCCTCCATCCGAACCCCGCGCCGACGCGATGACGCACCATCCGGTTCGCCGCCGCGTCGCCGCCCTCGTCGCCCTCGTCGCCGCCGGCGCGGCGCTGCTGACCGCCGTCACGTTCCCGTTCGCCCACTTCCCGACCGGGATCGCGGCGTTCGGCCTGGCCATCGCCGGGGGCCCGCTGGCCTGGGAGGCCCTCGTGCGCCACGGCATCGGTCGCTGGGCGCGGGCGGCGCTGGCGACGCTCGCCTTCGCGGGCGCGCTCTGGATCCTCATCGCCGACGGAGGGATCGTCGACGTGATCACCTTCGCGGCGACGGCGGCGATCGCCGTGGCCGCAGCCCGGGTCGCCGTCCGCAGCGACCGCGCCACCATCGAGGCGGCCCGCCCGGCCCGGATCGCGACGGGTCCGGCCCGCCGCGGCGTCCTGATCGTGAACCCGAAGTCCGGCGGCGGCAAGGCCGAGCGGCTCGACCTCGCCGGCGAGGCCCGGCGCCGCGGCGTCCACCCGGTCGTGCTCGAGCCCGGGCAGGATCTTGCCGCGCTGGCGCGGGCCGCGCTGCACGACGGCGCCGACGTCATCGGGATGGCCGGCGGCGACGGCTCGCAGGCGCTGGTCGCCGCGCTGGCTGCGGAACGCGACATTCCCTACGTCTGCGTCCCCGCGGGCACGCGCAACCACCTCGCGCTCGACCTCGGCGTCGACCGCAGCGACGCGGTCGGCGCGCTCGACGCGTTCCTCGACGGGCGCGAGCGTCGCGTCGACCTGGCCGTGGTGAACGACCGCGTGTTCGTCAACAACGTCTCGCTGGGCCTCTACGCGCGGATCGTCCAGTCCGGCGAGTATCGGGACGCCAAGCTCGAGACGATGGCCCGGCTCCTGCCGGAGATGCTGCGGCCCGACGCCGAGCCGTTCGGACTGCGGTTCACCGGCCCGTTCGGCCTCGAGCACGACAGCGCCGTCGTGATCCTCGTCTCGAACAACCCCTACCGGTTCGCCCCGGGCGGGTTCGGCACGCGTCCCGCGCTCGACACAGGCCGGCTCGGCCTCGTCGTCGCGACCGAGATCCGCCCGGGCGAGCAGGAGTCGCGGGGCCCGGCGTGGCGATCGCTGGGCGGACGATTCGGCTGGATGGAGTGGGACGCCCCCGAGTTCGAGATCGACGCCGACGGGCCGGTGGACGCCGGGATCGACGGCGAGGCGCTCACGCTCGACGCGCCGCTGCGGTTCGCGTCCCGGCCAGGCGCCCTGCGGGTTCGCCTGGCGCCGGGCCACCCGGGGGTCTCGCCGGCGGCGCTGGCACCTGCGCTGTCGGCGCGGTCGATCGTCCGGCTGGCGTTCGGCCGCGCCTGACCCGGACGGCTACCCGGTCGCGGCCGGGGCGTCGTGGGTCCTCTTCCGCCCGAGCCGGCCGCCGACGAACAGCACCGAGACGACCAGGCCGGCGAGCGCGAGGATGGCGTCGAAGCGAAAGCCGGCCCGCATCCCGTGGGTGAAGGCGTCGCGGATCGTGTCGACGATGCGTTCGGCGTCGGCGGGGCCGAAGCGCACGATGACCTGCTGGGCGGAGTCGGTGCCCGCGAGCACGCCCTCGACCGCATTGCGGTCGGCGCTGTCCAGCCCGGCGCCCGCCGCCGCGGCGCCGGCCTTGAACTCGTCCTGCGAGGCCATGATGAAGACCGTGGTGGTGAGGCCGAGCCCAACGGACCCGCCGGCGACCTGGAACATGTAGACGATGCCGCCCGCGAGGCTCGACCGCGAGGGGTCGAGCGCCGTCACCGCAGCGGTGGTCACGGCGGAGTAGAAGAGCCCGATCCCGATGCCGAGCACGACCATGCCGGGCACGATCGAGACGTACTCGGAATCGGTCTGCACGAGCGAGAGCAGGAACATCCCGGCCGTGAGGCAGGCGGCCCCGGCGGAGACGACGATCTTCGCGCCCACCCGGTTGTAGAGCGGGCCCGCCGCAAACGAGACCGCGGCGAAGGTCGCCATCATCGGCAGCAGCCCGGCGCCGGCCTCCAGGGGCGAGTAGCCGAGGATCTTCTGCATGAACTGGGGCAGGTAGAGCAGCGCGGCGAAGAAGGTCGCCGACATGAGCAGCGTGGCGATGCAGGCCGCCCGGAACTCCGGATTGGCCATGACGTCGCGGGGGATCAGCGCCCGCGCCCCGGCCCGGCGCTCGATGGCCGCGAAGGCCGCGAGCAGACCTGCGAACAGGGCCAGCAGGCCGATCGTGCGCGGGTCCCCCCAGCCGAAGTCGGGCGCCTGGTCGAGCGCGACGAGCAGGGCGATGAGCGACAGCGACAGCGTCGTGATCCCGGCGTAGTCGATGCGCTCGCGCACCGTGTCGGGCCGCTCGTGGATCGCCCGCCAGGTCGCGAAGCTGGCAATGGCTGCGATCGGCACGTTGAGGAACAGCACCCACTCCCACCCGAACGTGTCGGTGATGAAGCCGCCGATGAGCGGACCCGCCGCGTTGCCAAACCCGGCGGCACCGATGATGAGGCCGCCGGCCAGGCCGGCCTTGTCCTCGGGCAGCGCCGCGTAGGTCATGCCGAGCACCGCCGGCCACATCATCGCCCCGCCGATCCCCATGAGCGCACGGCTCACGATGAGCCACTCGACGGACTGGGCCAGGCCGCCGAGGAGCGAGAACGCCGCGAAGATCGCCGCTCCGACGAAGAAGATCCGCTTGCGCCCGAACATGTCGGCGAGGCGGCCGCCGGTGACGATCAGCACTCCGAAGATCAGCGCGTAGGCGTTGATCACCCACTGGACGGTCGAGACGTCGGCGTCGTAGTCCTTCTCGATGTCCGGCAGCGCGACGCTGAGGGCCGTGATGTCGTTCGCGATCACGAAGACGGCGACGGCCATCGCCATCAGCGCCACGACGACGCCGCGACCCAGGCCCTCCTCCGTCGGTGCAGCGGTATCGGTCACGGGTCAGGGGCGCCCGGGCCGGCACCGGCCCGAGCGCCACCACGAATCAGTTGAGGGCGATGTTGAGGCTGATGACGCCGACCCAGACCAGGATGCCCAGGACGATCGTGACCCAGTCGATGGTGTACATCGGCGCGTCCCGGGCCTGGCCGTTGTAGCCGGCCTGGAACGCGTCGTTCATCTTGTTCTGGACCATGACCGCGATCACGTAGTTCACGATCGGAATGAAGGACAGGATGAAGTAGAGGACGAGCGGAAAGTCCCGTGCGCCGACCTGCTTGCAGTACTTCTCGATGTCGCGCCAGGAGAAGTAGACGACGAACCAGTTGACGATCGGGATGGCGAGCCCGACGACCCGCAGTCCGGGCGACGTGTCGTCCTTGCCGCGGCCGTCCTCGCCGACCTCGCGGGCCGTGTGGTAGATCCATGCGAAGCCCCACATGCCTGCGCTGACCAGCAGCAACAGGAAGCACTTCCCGACGCCCCGAATGACGCCAGGGCCGCCACCGGCCGGCCCGCCTGGGATCTCTGCGGCTGCGTTCACGTCTCACCTCGTCCGTTGGATTGCCTGCTCCGCCGGGCGGCCCTTTCCGCGTGCAGCCCGAAAGTCCTGCCGCCGCGCTGCCGATAGTCGAAGCACCGGTAGGATCGGACCCTACGCGGAAACCGAGGGAACATGGAAAAAGGGAGTGACCGACGCCCTCCCGGGGGGGCGCCCGCCGGCAGGCCTGCCTCCGCTCCGGAGCCCCCTGATCGTGCCCTGATCCGCGCCCTCGCGCGCGACCTGGCCCAGGGCGTCGGCGCCGCGGCAACGGTGGTCTGGACGCCGGACCCGCGCACCGGCGATCTCGCGCCGCTCGCCTGGTGGGCCAAGAAGCGCCACCGGGCGCTGCTGGCGGCCCATCCGGACGCCTCGCCCGCCGGAGGGCCGGCAGAGCGGGCGTTTCGCGGGGGCGTTGCGGCCCCCGGATCGCTGGTGGCCGACGATCCGCGCGCACTCGGCCTGGCCGCCGCCGGGTGCGCCCAGGCGGTCGGCCTCCCGCTCGAGGCCGACGGCGCCCGCGTGGGCTCGGTCGAACTGATCGGCCGCGAGCTGCGGCGCTTCGGCCCGGCGACCCGCGCCTTCGTCGACGAGATGTGCGACCGGATCGCCCAGGCGGTCTCCGATGCACCCGACAGCCCTCTTCCCGACTGGCGCGAGGTGGCGCTCGACGCCGCCGGCGCCGCCGTGATGGTGCACGACTGGCACGGCGACGGACGCGTGGTCTCGTGCTCGCCGGGCATCGCCGCGCTGGCAGGCGTCACGGCCCAGGAGGCGATCGGCGCGACTGCCCCGGAGCTGCTCGGGCTGAACCCCAACGATCCCGACCTCGCGCGCCTGCGCGACGGGCTGCGCCGGGGCAGGTCCGGGCATGCGCTGCTGGAGGCCCGGCGCGCGGACGGGACGCCGTGGTGGTGCGACCTGCGCGTCGCACCGATCCGCGACGAGGCCGGCGGCATCGCGGCAGCCGTGTCCGTCGTCAGCGACGTGACGGCGCGGGAACGGGCGATGCGCCGCCTGGCCGAGGCCGAGCAGCGCTACCGCGGCCTCGTCGAGCGCATCCCGCTGGTCACGTACGTCTGCGACTTCGACGAGATGGCCACCGTGCGGTGGCTGAGCCCGCAGGCCGAGGAGCTGACCGGCTATCGGCCCGAGGAGTTCTACGCCGACCAGGACCTGTGGGGGTCGCTGATCCACCCCGACGACCGGGCGGCCTACCAGGCGGCGATCGACCGCCAGCTCGCCGACGGCGGCGCCTTCGACTGCACCTACCGCATGCGCGCGCGGGACGGGTCGATTCGGTGGGTGATCGATCGCGACGAGGCCCAGACGCCGGTCCCGGGCGTCCCCAGGCAGCAGCTCGGGGTCGTGGTGGACATCACCGAGCTGCGGGAAACCCGATCGCGCCTCGAGGACTCGGAGGAGTTCCACCGCACCGTCCTCGGCGTCCTCTCCGAAGGCGTCATCGTGCAAGAGCCCAACGGGCGGATCGTCTCGGCCAACGCCGCCGCAGCCCGCGTGGCCGGCGCCGCGGGGCCCGACGAGATGGTCGGCACGCTGACCGGGGACTGGCTCTCGGCGCCCGCGCAGGTGACGCTGGCCGCCAACGACGCCACCCCGCGCCGCATCGCGCTGCGCGAGCGGCGGACGGTCGGCGAGGAGATCACGTTCCGCCGGAGGTCCGACGACGCCACCCTGCGGCTCGCGTTGGTCTACGAGCCGCTCGTCGGCCCAGACGGCGACGTGACCGGCACCGTGCTCACCGCAACCGACGTGACCCGCGAGCGCGAGGCCGAGCGTGCGCTGCGCACCGAGCACGATCGCGCGACCCGCTACCTCCGCCTGGCCGGCGCGGTGATCATCGCCCTCGATCACGGCGGCGTCGTCACGATGGCCAACCCGGCGGCGTGCGAGGCGCTCGGGCGGCCCGAGCGCGACGTCGTCGGGCGACCGTGGGCGCAGTTCCTGGCCACCGAGCCGGCGATCGACCCGGCCCTCGCGCCGGCAGGCCCGCTGCGTCCGGGAGCCGAATCGAAAGTCGTGCGGCCCGACGGCGCCGTGCGGATCATCGCCTGGCAGCACGCCGCCGACCAGGACGCAGCCGTTCATCCCGAGGGCATCCTGCTCTCGGGCCTCGACGTGACCGAACGGCGCGAAGCCGAGGAGCGCATCGAGTGGCTCGCCTACCACGACTCCCTCACCGGCCTCCCGAACCGCGCCGCGCTGAGCGATGCTCTCGAGGCCTCGCTGCGCCAGGCTGCCGACGCGGGACGCGGCGTGGCGCTGCTCTACTGCGACCTCGACGGCTTCAAGCAGGTGAACGACAGCCTCGGCCACGAGGGCGGCGACCTCGTCCTGCAGGCGATCGCGCACCGCCTGCGGGCCGCCTGCCGCGCCGGCGAGCTCGTCGCCCGGCCGGGCGGCGACGAGTTCCTCATCCTCCTGCGCGACCTCGATCCCGCGAACGCCGGCGAGACGGCCCGGACGGCCGCCGCCCGGATCGCGTCCGCGCTCTCGGAGCCCGTGGGCGTGTCCGGCCGCACGGTCGCGCTAGCGGTGAGCGTCGGCGCCGCCGTCTACCCCGACGACGCGCAGGGGGCGCCCGAGATGCTCAAGCAGGCCGATGCCGCGATGTACGTGGCCAAGGGCCAGGCCGCTGAGCGCGCGACCCCCCCGCCACCGCGGACCGAGGCCGCGCCGCTCCCGCCGGTCTCCCAGTCGCGCGACGCCGCCCGCCTGCTCCGGGCCGCGCTGGACGAGAAGCGCTTCGTCCTGCATTGGCAGCCCGTCGTCAGCCTCGAGGACGGCCGCACCGTCGGGCTCGAGGCCCTCGTGCGCTGGGACGATCCGGCGCGCGGACTCCTCGCGCCCGAGGAGTTCCTCGCCTTCGCCGAGCAGACCAGCCTGATCGTGCCGCTCGGCGAGTGGGCGTTGGAGGCGGCGGTGGCCCAGGCGGCGGCGTGGACGCGGCAGGGATCGACGGCCGACTGGTACGTGAACGTCTCGGCCAGGCAGCTCGAGCAGCCGGAGTTCGCCGACTCGGCCCTCGAGACGATCGGCCGCGGGGGCCTGCTGCCGTCGCGGTTCACGATCGAGATCGCCGAATCAGCGCTGGACACCAACGGGTCGGCGGCCGCCGCCCAGGCGCGGGCGACGGTGGCAGCGCTCTCGGGCGCCGGCGTCCGCATCGCGATCGACGACTTCGGCGCCGGCGAGAGCTCGATGCAGCAGCTCCGCGACCTTCCGATCGACGCCCTGAAGATCGACGGTTCGCTGCTCAAGGGGATCCCGGAGGACCGCAATGCGCGGACGGTGTTCCGCGGCGTCCTCTCCCTCGCCGAGGCGCTCGGACTCGACACGGTCGCCGAAGGCGTCGAGACCGAGGAGCAGCGCCAGTTCCTCTCCCACGCCGGCTGCCGGCTCGCGCAGGGGTTCCGCTTCGCGCGCCCGGCGCCGGCCGACGCGGTCGACACCGGTCACCACGGCGCCGCGCCCGCCGGTCG
>CAZEKK010000001.1:0-2320 GCA_964512905.1 uncultured Solirubrobacteraceae bacterium | reverse complement strand
ATCTACCGCGCGACCGAGCTGCACCTCGACCGCCCGGTCGCGGTGAAGCTGATCGCCGCCGCCCACGCCGCCGACCCCGAGTTCCGAGAGCGCTTCGAGCGCGAAGCCCGCCTGACCGCGGCGATCGACCACCCGAACGTGATTCCGATCTACGCCGCCGGCGAGGAGCACGGCCAGCTCTACCTCGTGATGCGCTGGGTCGACGGCACCGACCTCCAGGCGCTGCTCCGGGCCGACGGCCCGCTCGATCCGGCCCGCGCGACGGCCCTGACGGCCCAGATCGCCGCGGGCCTGGATGCCGCCCACGCCGGCGGCCTCGTGCACCGCGACGTCAAGCCCGCCAACGTGCTCCTCTCGGGCTCCGGGGCCGACGAGCACGTCTACCTCTCGGACTTCGGGATCGTGCTCGTCGTCGAGGCTCAGACGCGGATCACCGATCCCGGCGACTGGGTTGGAACCGTCGACTTCATGGCGCCCGAGCACCTGCGCGGAGAACCGGCGGACTCCCGCTCCGACGTCTACTCCCTCGGCGGCGTCCTGCACGCGATGCTCACCGGCGAGGCGCCGTTCCGCCGCCCGTCGGTGCCGGCGACGATCCAGGCGCATCTCAACGAGCCGCCGCCGCGGCCGTCGAGCACGGCAGGGGTGCCGCAGGCGTTCGACCTCGTCGTCGCCCGCGCGATGGCCAAGCACCGCGAGGACCGCTACGCCTCGGCCACGGATCTTGCCGCAGCGGTCGCCGCGGCCCTGGACGGGACTCGAGCGCAGCCCGGCCCGCGGCCTTCCCGTGTCGCCGCGGCGCCGACGTCCGCGCCCGGCGGGTCCGAGAGCGCCGAGGAGGGCTCACCCGTGCCCGCCGGCGCCGGCGCGCCGCCGGGTTCCACCTCGCTCGGGACCGCGGCAGTGGGCGCGACGGCGCACACGCGCCTCGTGCCGCCGGACGCCGCCGCCACCGCCGTGGCGCCGCCGTCGGGGGAGGCTCGGGTCGCCGGGAGACCGCCCGCGGGGGGCGCCAGCGCAGCCCCGCCCCGGGGTCCGGAGGCGCCGGCCGCGCCGGCCGCCCCGCACGCGCCGGCCGCCCCGCACGCGCCGCCACCCGGCGCTCCCGGGGCCGTCGATCGGACCGTGCACCGCCGGCGCCGGCGCCGCGTCATCGCGGGCCTCGTTGCGACCGCCGCCGTCGCCGGTGTCGCGGTGGCGGCCGCGCTGACGAGCGGCGTCGGCCCCGGGCCTCGGACCGGCCCGCTCACCGCCGCGGAGGTGCGCGACGCCGCCGCCGAGTTCGCCGCGGCCTATGGCGCCGAAGACGCCGCCGCGCTCGGGCGCGTGCTGACGCCCAGTGTCGAGCGCGTGGCGCCCGGCGGAGTCCAGCGCGGCCGGCGCGCGGTGGTCGACGAGTACCGGCGCCAGTTCAAGGACAGCGACGTGCGCGAGTACCGCCTCGACGGCCTGACGGCCACCGGCGGCGAGGTCGGCCGCGCCAGCGGCGACTACACGGTGACCCGCTCGGGCCGCCCGCCGATCGTGGGGAGCGTCGTGCTCGGCGTCGTGCGCCGCAACGGCGAGGCCCGGATCGGGCTCATCGCCGCTGAGCCGCGCAGCTGAGCGGCGCGCCGCTCAGCAGAGCTTGGCGGTCACGATCGTGACCGTCGCGCCGCGCGGCACCTCGGTCCCGGCGGGCGGATCCTGCTCGCAGACGGTCGGCGAGCCGGGGAAGAGATCGTCGAGGGTCCCGCCGCCGTCGCGCACGGACGGGACGAGTCCGGCGGCGCGCAGATCGGCGGCGGCGGCGTCCGGCTCCTCTCCCGCCACGTCGGGCACGGCGACGGTCGCCTGCCGCGTGACCCGAACGGCGGTGAGCGCCGGCGAGCGACCGGGTGCCGAGGCGAGGACGTCGATGACGTTTGCCCCCTCGTCCAGGCCCACCGTCGCCGTGAACTCGCCGCCGGACACCGCGGCCGGCTTGCCCCGCACGAGCACGCGGGCGCCGGCGGGTCGCACCGTGCCGCGAACGTCGATCCGCTCCTCGCGCACCGTGGCCTGGTCGGCGGGGGCGTCCACGGCGAGGCGCACCTTTGGCGCGGGCGGCGCCGGCGCATCGGAACCGCAGGCGGCCACGCCCGCCGTCGCGGCCACGGCGAGGACCAAGGAGAGCGCCAGCCGCATGGGCGCCGAGTATCGCAACGCTCGCGCCGTGGCGCCGCCGGTGCGCGCAGGCGCGCGCACGCCCGGCGCGAGCACACCGCACCGGCGCTAGCCTGCGCACCATGCGCAGCGTGTCACGTCCCGCCGTGCCGTCTCCCTCGCCCCAACCTCCGGT